>DASQNN010000454.1:0-6353 GCA_035644955.1 Nodosilinea sp.
TTGGAAACGTAGCGATCGGGACGGCCAGTGGTCAGCTTTTGAGGGAAAATCTAAAGCTATGGTTCTTGTGGCTTTACCATGCGCCGATCGCTGCTTATCCTTCTGCGCCGCCGCCTGTTTTGGCTCACCCTGCTGCTGACGGTGTGGCTGCTGTGCAGCGGCCAGGCCCAGGCGGGACCGCTGGCCGCTCGCTTAGCCGCCTTTCCCCACTGGAACAGCAGGCCCGCCCTAGCCGTCGCCCAGGGCGATCTGATCTACCCCAACTGGCTGCGGGGCGAGTGGCAGCTGACCAGCACCCTGGTAGATTTAGCTGCTCCCCTGGCCCCCGACCTGGTCACCCCCGGCTTTGAGGGCAATCGAGACCAGCTGGGCCAGCCGGTGACCTGTCGGGTGCGGTTTGTGGCCGCGCCGCCGTCTGGGCAGGGCCTGATTCCAGCCATCGCAGGTCCGCCGCAGACCGTGGCCGATCGCGCCTTTAACGGGTTGAGCCTGACCCGCGCCTACCTGGGCGACGGGGTGAAGGCTGTGAAGGTCGACCCCGAAAACCCCAACCGCCAGGTGACGCTGCTGAGCGGCAACCGCCAGCTAGAGTCGACCGTGACGGCGCGGGCCGTGGAGATCTCCGATGAGCAGTTCATCACCATCGAGCGGTTTCAGCAGGTGTTTCGCGGCGGCGCGATTCCCTACTTTAATCAGGTAGAAACGACGACGGCCTACCGTACTGATTACGGTTCGAAGGGTGCCGTTCCTGCGATAGCCGGTTTAGTGCCGCAGATCGCGGCTGACCAGGTTACGGCGGTGTATCTGTCGCCTCAGGATCCCAATTTTTTGAAGGCGAAAGACCGGCCTGTGGCCCTGTACCGCTACCGGCTGGAACTAACCCCCTGCTGACGCCTTTAGGGTTTGAAGTCGGTTTCGTTGAGCAAGGCCAGAGCGGTACGCCACACCATGTAGCCGTTTTGGTTGAGGTGTAGCCCATCGGTGGTGAGGTCGGCGCGTAGGTAGCCGTCGCCGTCGACAAACAGCGGGTATAGATCTAAGAAGTCGGCCCCAGTCTCGGCGGCCACGGCCTTCAGCTGGGTGTTGACTGTGCGAATGAGGTCGGGGGGAATGGTCAGCAGGCGATCGCGCCCTTCCCAGGTGGCCGCTTCGCCGCCGTGGGGCAAAACCGACTGTACCACCACCCTGGCCTGGGGATGGGTTTGGCGCAGGTCGTTTACCATCATGCGCACGTTGTAGACCAGATCGGCCTCCGAGCCGCCCCAAATCAGGTCATTGATACCTACCATAATGAACACCGCCTCGGGGGAGGTGTCGTCTAGCAGGTAAATGCGATCGCGCAGCCCCCCTGAGCTTTCGCCCGAAATGGCTTGGTTGAGCCAAGTTTTGCGCCCCGGCAGCATACTGGTCGGAAACCACAGGGTCAGGGAGTCGCCCAGCAAAATGTTTTGCCGGGGGGCATCAGCGGCGGCGATCGCCTTAGCTTCTGCCGCCAGCAGCGCCACCCACTGCTCGTAGTCGAGGCTGTGGCTCGTCCCCAGACTGGGCTCAAACGGTGCCACAGGAACATACTGGTCGGCAGCAAAGGCGTTGGCCTGAGACAACACCGCATCGCCGGTCTGACTCGGCTGCCGCAGCACCACCACGACCGTAATGAACAGCAGTCCATTCATCACCAGCGAGAGCAGTGCCCAGGGGGGCACCCCATGCAGATGATGCAGCGCCGCGCGCAGCTGAGGATAGGGTTGAAGCGGTGAGGCCACGGCGATATACCTACGAACCTGGAGCCAGAAAGCCTGTGCCCCTACTGGGTCAAATTGTAGATAGATTTTCCCTTACAAACCACTCTTTAAGCCAGGGTTTTTTACCAATTCTGGCGTTGGGGCCAGGCAAACTACACATTAAAGCGAAACAGCATAACATCCCCTTCCTGTACCACGTACTCTTTGCCTTCGCTACGCACCTGGCCCTTGTCTTTGGCGGTGGCCATCGAGCCTGCCGCCACTAGGGCGTCGTAGGCCACGGTCTCGGCGCGAATGAAGCCGCGCTCAAAGTCGGTGTGAATCACCCCGGCGGCCTGGGGGGCTACCATACCGGACTTGATCGTCCAGGCGCGGGTTTCTTTGGGGCCGGTGGTGAAGTAGGTGCGCAGCCCCAGCAGCTCGTAGGTGGCGCGAATCAGGGTCTTGAGGCCCCCCTCTTCAACCCCTAGAGATTCGAGAAAATCTTTGCGCTCCTCATCGTTGAGATCTACCAGCTCAGACTCGACCTGGGCAGAGATCACCACCACCTGGGCGTTTTCTGCCGCCGCCACGGCCCGCACCTGTTCTACCCAGGCGTTGCCGCTCGCCAGGTCATCTTCGGAGACATTGGTGGCATAGATGATGGGCTTGCGGGTGAGCAGCCCCAGGGGTTTGATAATCGCTTCAGCCTCTTCGTCAAGGTCGACCTGGCGGGCAGTTTGACCTTCGTTGAGCACCGGCAGTAGTTTCTCTAGAATGGCCAGCTCGGTCTGGGCCTCTTTGTCGGCGCGGGCCAGCTTGCGGACGCGATCGATGCGGCGCTCCAGCTGAGCCAGGTCGGACAGGGCCAGCTCCAGGTTGATTACCTCGATGTCGCGCACCGGGTCGACCGAACCGGCGACGTGGATGATGTCGTCGTCGTCAAAGCAGCGCACCACGTGGACGATCGCATCCACCTCGCGAATATTGGCCAAAAACTGGTTGCCCAGTCCCTCGCCCTGGCTGGCTCCCTGCACCAGACCGGCAATGTCCACAAACTCGACCCGGGCGGGTACGGTTTCAGCAGAGCTAGACAGGTCGGCTAGCACCTTGAGACGGGCATCGGGTACCGCCACAATTCCCACGTTGGGCTCGATGGTGCAGAAGGGAAAGTTGGCCGCCTGGGCCTTGGCGTTGGCCACCACGGCATTAAACAGGGTTGATTTGCCAACGTTGGGAAGCCCAACAATGCCAGCTCGTAACATGGGGTTTAACTCTAGATTTAGATCTGCTATTAGGTGTTTGAAGGTGAGGCGCGCCTCACCTTCAAACACCTAATAGCATAAGAGAGGATGGGGCCATTGCGGAGGGGTTGCTATACCCTTGAAGCTGAGGAAAGCACGGATTGCACAGGGGTAGAGCTATGGCTGGGCACAAAGGCAAGCGGTATGGGCGAGGCGGCCTGGTGGCGGGGCTGCTGGTGCTGGGGCTAACGGGGTGTGCCACCCTGGGGCTGTCGCCGCGATCGGCCCGAAATACGGGCCAAGAAACGGGCGACATGGGCAACCAGTACGTCGATCGCGGCTTTCGTGGCGAAACGCTGGTCAGCCGCATAAAGCCCGTGCGCCTGCGCCTGCAAAACGGCTGGCGCGCTGCCCCCACCGGCACCCTGCACCCCAACGCCGACCTGGAGGCCTACAACCCCGACCAAAACCTGTTTCTCGTGGTGCTAGGAGAAAGCCGTGCCGCCGTTAACCAGGGCAATTTGGAAGAGCAGGCCAACATCTACCTGCAAATTCTCAAGGGCGGCTTTGCCCAGATCATCGCCAACCAGGCCCGCACCGGTGTGGAACGGGTGAACAGCTTTCCGGCGGTGCAGTACGAGGTGCGCGGCAATGTGTCTCAGCAGCCGGTGGCCTACCTGCACACCACCTTAGAAATGGGCGAAGAGTACTACCAGGTTGTGGTGTGGACCCCCGACGATCTGCGCATGGCCAATGCCGACGCCATGCGATCGGTCGTGCAAGAATTTCGCGGAGCTGAGCAGTAAGCAACCCCATTCTGTGGCCTAATAGAGTCTGTGGCTTTGCGTGTAAAACCACTCAAGGCCCAAGAAACAGGCTCTAGACCAAGGACATCACTGCCATGCTGCGCTGGCCCATCGCACATCTCTCCAACCATCGTCTCCGTCCAGTGCCCCTTCACCGGCTGGGGCAGGTGATTGGCCTCGTTTGTGCTGCCCTGGTGCTGTGGCTGGGCTTAGGTGGGCAGCCCACGGCCCTGGCGGGCCTCACCGACGACAACTACGACGGCAATATCTTTGCCCTCTACGCGGGCAACGGGTCGCTGGTGCCGCCCAAGGTCAGCCTGGAGCAGTCGCTGCGCTACGGCAAAGTGTCCCTGGTGGTGATCTACGTTGACGACAGCAGCGACTGCAAGAAGTTTGCGTCGGTGATTTCCCAGCTCCAGGCCCCCTACGGTCGGGCGGCCGACTTTATTCCCATCATGGCCGACTCGATTCCGGTAAAGGCTAGCTACGAGCCCAACGAACCGGGCTACTACTTTAGAAATGCGGTGCCCCAAACCCTGGTCTTTAATGCTGAGGGCAAGCTGCTGTTTAACGAAACGGGCATTGTCTCCTACGAGGCGATCGATGACGTGATGCGCGAGGCCTTTGACCTGCTGCCCCGCACTGAGTCAGAAGAACTGCGTCGCCGCCCCATCAACGAGGTAAATACCGAGCTGGTGCCAGAGCCGTAGGCCTCCCTGGGAAAGTTAGGCTTGACTACCGTAGGGAAGCTGACAAAATTTCGTCGCACCCAGTCCACCCAAGCGCGATCGCCTAGTGCAGCAAATTCCAAAGCTGCTGGCCGCGTACCTGACTCCCCACGTCGGCGATCCGATTCATGACCATGTAATGAATGTAATGCTCTGCCCCCACTGCGCAGCCCAAGATTTAGCTAAAAATGGTCGTCGTCGGGGCAAGCAGTGTTATCTCTGTAAAACCTGCGGCAGGCAATTTGTGAATCCACGCCTGGCTGCTAAAACCCTGTAATTTGGACGTTAGCTCGCCTCGGTTCCGCTACTCCAGCGATGCTACCCCAGGTTACTGTTTCACCACCTTTTCGACTAGAGGGCGAAACTCCTCAACCAAAGACGGTTGAGCCGCGGCCAGGGTTGGATAGGGTTGGCGGCTGTAGTCTTTCCCGGCCTCCAGCGGAAACGGCTCGATGTCATCTAAGGGCACCCAGGTGGCCCCGGCGGCCTGGACGATCGCCCACACCGCCGCAATATCCCAAATCTTTGGGGTCGCCTCGACCGCCCCAACGGCCCAGCCCGCCCCCACCAGCAGCAGGTTGTAGGCCGCCGATCCCAGCATGCGGATCTTGCAGGGAAAGGGCTGCTCCAGCACCGAGGTGCTGCGGGCGCAGAGGCTAAAGAACTGAGTTTTGTCGGGGGGCGCGTCGCTGGCGTGGATGGGGCGACCGTTGCAGTAGGCCCCGCTGGGCATGTCTAGCCCGCTTTCCCCTGGCCAGTAGCCGTAGAAGGATTGGTTTAAGGGCGGCATGGCCACGTAGCCAAAGACTGGCACGCCCCGGTACAGCAGGCCCAGGGAAATGCCCCAGACCGGAATGCCACGGGTAAAGTTGGTGGTGCCGTCGATGGGATCAATGATCCAGCACCAGTCGGCGGCGGGGAAGACGTGTTCGACCTCTTCGCTAAGTACGCCGTGGTCAGGAAATTTCTCCCCAATGGCGGCGCGAATGGTGTCGTCAGACCAGCGATCGCACCGGGTTACCAAACTGCCATCGGCTTTCAAATCCGCCTGCACTTGGCCAAAGTCTGACCGCAGCTTTTGCCCCACGGTTTCTGTTGTGGCCTCGGCAAAGGCCAGCACCTGTTCCCAAAAATTTTGTGCCATGCTCAATCCATATCGCTTTCCAGGGCGGCCGTAATCGCCGCCTTGGCATTGGCCTGAAATTCTTGAATGTCCACCCGGCTGAGCAGCAGAATCGCAATCATCATCCCCACCGCCTGTAGGGTAAACACCAGGCCGTAGGCTAGAAACGCCTGCGGCTCCCCCACTTCCCCTGTGCTGCCGAAGGCTCTGAGCATGGCGCGGCCCAAATCTAGCACGCCGCCGCCTAAAACAGTGGCACTGCCCCGGGCGATCGCCTGGGCTAGACCCCAAGCGCCAATGAACGTACCCGCCGTTTCCGCCACCGTGAGATCCAGCATCAGCACGATCGCCCCCAGGGTGAGAATGCCAGAGGCAATGCCAAAGCAAAATACCGCCGTCAGCAGAACCGAAGGATTTCCCGTCAGCCCCGACAGGGTAATGCCCAGCAAACACACGGCCGCCCAGCTACAGCCCGCCACCACGGTGCGCTTTTTGCCGATGCGGGGCACCACCAGCCAGCCGGTGGTAATGATGCCCAGCAGCGTGCCCATGCCAAAGGCAGCGTTGAGCTGAGTGGTTTCGGCAATGGTCATGCCAAACACTTCGCCGCCGTAGGGCTCCAGCACCGCGTCCTGCATAAACAGGCTGAGGCTGAGCACCAGCAAAAAAGTAAAAAACAGCCCGGTCTGGCGGCTGGCGGTGAGCACTTTGAGGGCGCGCCCCAGGGTGAG
>DASQNN010000455.1:0-5923 GCA_035644955.1 Nodosilinea sp.
CGACGCCCTTTCCAGCGTTGACAACCGCACCGCCACCGCCATTCTCAACGCCCTCTCGGAAGGTACCCAGCAAAAAACCGTGCTGTTTATCTCTCACCAAATGTCCGCCGCCGCCACCGCCGATCGCATCTTTGTGATGGACAAGGGCCGCATTGTGCAGCAGGGCCGCCACAGCGACCTGGTACAGCAGCCTGGCCTCTACCGCAACCTGTGGGAACAGCACCAGCTCGAATCGGCTTTAAAGTAAATCGACCGGGGTCAGGTGCTTTTGATGCCGCCTGAGATAATGGTTACAACCTATCCAGGCACCTGACCCCTGGCCTGGTGCCCCCTACCGTGACACCGGTCTCTTGGAAGATGTACACCCACGGGCTTCCTGTCAAGATGAGGGCACTTTACGGTTGGAAGGAGTAAACATGGCCCTCGACGGCGTTATTTTAGACATTGATGGCACGCTGGTTTTGAGCAACGATGCCCACGCCCAATCCTGGGTTGAAGCCTTTGCCAACCACGGCTACGAGGTGCCGTTCGACAAAGTCCGGCCGCTGATGGGCATGGGGGGCGACCAGCTCGTACCCCAGCTCTTTCCAGACCTCAATGAGGAAGAAGAACCCGGCAAGACGATTGCCAGCGAGCACAAAGAACTCGTCTTAAACAAGTACCGCCCGGAGTTAAAGCCTACGGATGGAGCCCGGGCGCTGGTGCAAAAACTGCTGGACAACGGCCTGCATGTGGTCATTGCCACCTCCGCCAGCCCTAAGGAACTGTCGGTCATGCTAGAAGTGGCCAAGGTTGACGATTTGCTGCATGAAGCTACCACCTCCAGCGATGCCGAAAACTCCAAGCCCGCCCCCGACATTGTCGAGGCCGCGCTAAAAAAGGCCCAGATGGCTCCCGATCGCGTGGTTATGCTGGCCGATACCCCCTACGACATCGAGGCCGCCAGCAAGGCCGGGGTAGATGTCATTGCCGTGCGCTCCGGTGGCTTCAGTGATGAAGATCTGGCCGGTGCGATCGCCATCTACGACCACCCCGCCGATTTACTTCAGCACTACGATAGCTCTCCCCTAGCCTAGGGCGACCAGGGTTAAGGGCTTTTTTGGCGGCGGCTACCTCAAGGCTCTGGCCATGCTCTAAAGCCCCTGGCATGGGTGGGGGCATCAACGCCCCTAGCCTTATTTCTCTAATCGCACGACGTACCACTGCATGGCTTCGCCGGGGGCTAGCTCTAGTTCGCAGGCGGTGTCACGCAGGTATTGGGCCTGGTCGGCCACGGTGCTAAAGCGCTGGAGGTCGCGGGGGAGATTCTGCTGGCGATTCTCCGCTGGAGAGGCTGCGCCAACGCTCAGTATCGTCGTCAGGCGCTCCAGCAGCTCTTCGGGGGTCAAAAATTCCTCTGCTACGCCGGGCATCAGCACGACGAACATATCTTCCTGGTACATAATGGCACTGGGCATTGTGCGCTCCTTAAAGAAACCTGGTTTGATCGTAAACGGCCTGGCTGCTTTCGCGGTCGTTGGGGTACGTTTATTAAGTGCTCTAGCATCCCCCCAGGGCGCATCCAGGATAACCACTCCTAATTCTGTGAATTTCCGTGGGCAAGCTAGCCGATCGTTTGGATCCGGTGGTAGGATGAATTGGTATTCACCTAAATCCCGACCGAGTTACCGGGGAATTTGGGAATTACCCTGTCCATGCCTTAGGGGAACAGGCCGCTCTGGCGGTGCCGTTGCCTGGGGCTTTTTGTTTAGTCGGTTATTTGCCTGCCGCTATGGTTCAGACTCCTATCAAAGCTACGCCTGCTTCTTCCGCCCCTGGGCCGACCCCTTCTAAGATGGAGGTGATTAAAGAGAATAGTCACTTCTTGCGCGAGCCCATGGCCAGCGAACTGCTGCAAGATACCGACCACTTCTCTGAATCGGCGATTCAAATCCTTAAGTTTCATGGCTCTTACCAACAGGATAACCGCGACAACCGTGCCAAGGGCCAGGAGAAGGACTATCAGATGATGCTGCGTACCCGCAACCCCGGCGGGTATATCTCCCCAGAGCTGTATCTCACCCTCGATCGCCTCTCCGACGAGTACGGCAACGGCACCCTGCGAGCCACCACCCGCCAGGGCGTTCAGCTGCACGGGGTGCTAAAGCAAAACCTGAAGGCCACCATTGCCGCCATTGTGCGCAGCCTGGGGTCTACCATGGGGGCCTGTGGCGACCTCAACCGCAACGTCATGGCGCCGCCCGCTCCCTACAAAAACCGGCCTGAATACCAGCTGGCCCAGGAGTACGCCAACAACATCGCCGACCTGCTGCGGCCCCAAACCGAGGCCTACTACGAAATCTGGCTGGATGGCGAAAAGTTTCTCTCCGCCGAAGAGCACCCAGACGTGGTGGCAGCCCGCCAGCGCAACGGCAACGGCACCATTGTTCACAACAGCGTGGAGCCCATCTATGGCACCCACTACATGCCCCGCAAGTTTAAGTGCGCGGTGACGGTGCCCGGCGATAATTCCATCGATGCCTACACCCACGATGTCACCCTGGTGGTGATTACCGACAAGGCGGGGCAGCTGAAGGGCTTTAACGTGCTGGCGGGCGGTGGCCTGGGCCGCACCCACAACAAAGAAGAAACCTTTGCCCGCGTGGCCGATGAAATTGGCTATGTGGATAAGGCCGATGTCTACGACCTGATGAAGGCGATCGTGGCGACTCAGCGCGACTATGGCGATCGCCACAATCGCCGCCACGCCCGGATGAAGTACCTGATCAACGACTGGGGCGTGGAGCGCTTTCGCCAGCAGGTCGAAACCTACCTGGGCAAGCCCCTCAAGCCCTTTAAAAAGCTGCCCAAGTGGACCTTTTACGACTACCTGGGCTGGCACGAGCAGGGCGACGGCAACTGGTTTGTGGGCGTGCCCGTGGAGAATGGTCGCATTCTCGATCGCCACGGGCTACAGCTTAAGTCGGCCCTGAAGGAGATTGTGCAGCGCTTCAACCTGCCCATGCTGGTTACCCCCAACCAGAGCGTGCTGTTCTACGAAGTCAAGCCCACCGACAAGGATGAAATTCAGGCCATTCTCACCCGCCACGGCGTGGTCAAAGAGACCGAGCTCGACCCCTTGGTGCGCTACGCCATGGCCTGCCCGGCCCTGCCCCTGTGCGGTCTGGCGGTGACCGAGTCAGAGCGAATTATGCCTACGGTGCTGGGTCGCCTGCGGGGGATTCTGACTAAGCTGGGTCTGCAAGACGAGCACTTTGTGGTGCGGATGACCGGCTGCCCCAACGGCTGCGCTCGCCCCTACATGGCCGAGCTGGGCTTTGTGGGCAGTGCCCCCGAGTCGTACCAGGTTTGGCTGGGTGGTTCTCCCAACCAAACGCGACTGGCCCGTCCCTACCTGGAACGGCTCCACGACGACGATTTGGAGCTTACCCTGGAGCCGCTGTTTGTGTTCTTTCGCGACGGGCGCAAAAAGGGCGAGAGCTTTGGGGATTTCTGCGATCGCGTGGGGTTTGAGGCCCTGCGCCAGTTTGCGGCCACCTACAACTCCGAACAGTACCAGCCTCGCCACACTAAGGAAGGGCGGCACCGGCTGAGCATCTCCCACGACCTGTTTATGACCCTACAGTCTACCGCCGACAAAGAGGGGCGGCCCATGGCCCAGGTCATGGCTGAAGCCCTGGCGGTTTACCTGCAACGGCCAGGCAGCTAGTGGGTTGTCAAGCCTAAATTGGAGGGTGGGTTGGGTTCTGCGGAACCCAACCCACGAGAACCCTGATTTTTAGGATTGCCGCAGCCCTAGGGACGAATGCAAAAAGGGGATGGCTCAAACGAGCCATCCCCTTTTTTATGGTTTATCGCTAAAGGGGTCGGGTACCTGAGGAATTAACCCACAGGGCTGCTGCGATCGGGCAGTACCCACAGCAGCATGGGGCACACCACCACGGTCATCACGGTGACAGCGGCGATGATTTCAAGTCCGGCAACAAGAGAAGTAGTCATAGTTAGGTTCGCCTCCCAAGGCATAGGGTTGAGGCGCGTTCCTTCGAGAGATAGTCTCTACTTCCGTCCTGTCAGCCTAACCTGGCAATGCTGAGGAGCTAGCAGTACCAAAGGTCAACAGGATGAACGGCATCGTCATGTTCTGTATCTACTATTACAGTCTAACCTAAATTTCTAAGCTAGACAACATTTTTATTACTTCGCAATCGTTAGTTATAAGAAGGGTTATCGAAGTTGCTCATGGAGGGATGCAAGCTACTTTTTGTACCCTACAAGGCGGTTTTTCACTATTAAGAGATGGCAAAGAAAGTCACTTTTTCTGCCGAACTCCTTCTATTGGAGGCCCTAAGTCGGTGATTGGAATTAAACATAAGGAGATTTGTAGAAAAGAAGATACCAGCTTTAATCCAGCGACTATAGCCGCTGTAGGGTGGGTACTGCCCACCATTGGGAAAACTATTTTCTAGAATGGGGCAGCCCGAGTTACCCCCATGCCCGCCCCATTGCGCATCATGTAACCGAGGAGGAAGACCGCACGTTAAGCGAGTTGCGTGAGGCCTCGACGGTTCCTAATCGGGCTCGTGACTGAGTGCACATGCTGCGATTGAAGGCCCAAGGGTTCAGAGATGAATCCGATGGGAACCCAATGGCGACAGTTAAAGTGCCGTGAAATTGCTTTGCCGATATCCCCAGTCGAGCTTTTTGAGGGTTTCGGTGCCCTTGTCTTCCCCAATACCGACACTCTATATATTGACCTGTCCGAGCGCCCCAGCACCGAATCAGATGTCCTGAATGAGAACCTAACTATCGACTTCGACGATGAGGGCCGCCCGGTAGGCATCACGGTGGAGCACTACAGCCAGACCGTAACCATCCCGACCATAGAAGTCAGCTTGCCAGGGGAATTGCCACCGACGTCGGCAGTGAATTAGATGGCGTTATGGGCAACGATTGAAATTTACTGGGCGATCGCACCTCAAACCCCCACCCACAAACCGCTATCCTAGATAGCGTGCTGCTAATTTGAAGGGTTTGTCCAGCCATTTGCTTGGCATACATCCGGCCATCCACTTACCATTTTGGCCCCTCCCACAACCAGTTCTTTAGATAACGTGCCGCAACCCGCTGAGGATTCGATGGATACTAAGGCTTTTAAGCGCTCTCTCAATCACTCCGACAAGTACTTTCGCCAGGGGTTTGGCCACGGGGAGGAAGTCGCCGGGCAAATGCAGACCGAGTACAACAGCGGGCTAATTCAGGAAATCCGCGATCGCCAATACACCCTCACGCGCGGCAACGTCACCATCAAGCTGGCCCAGTCCTTTGGCTTTTGCTGGGGGGTCGAGCGGGCGGTGGCCATGGCCTACGAAACCCGCCAGCACTTCCCCACCGAGCGCATCTGGATCACCAACGAAATCATCCACAACCCCAGCGTCAACCAGCGTCTCAAAGACATGGCGGTGGAGTTCATTGAAGTGGCCAATGGCGAGAAAGATTTTTCGGTGGTGGGCCAGGGCGACGTGGTGATTCTCCCTGCCTTTGGAGCCAGCGTGCAGGAGATGCAGCTGCTCAACGACAAAGGCTGCACCATTGTCGATACCACCTGCCCCTGGGTCTCGAAGGTGTGGAACACCGTTGAAAAGCACAAGAAACGCGACCACACCTCGATCATTCACGGCAAGTACAACCACGAAGAAACCGTGGCGACCAGCTCCTTTGCGGGCAAGTACCTGGTGGTGCTCAACCTTGACCAGGCGAACTACGTGGCCGACTACATCCTTAACGGCGGCGACAAGGCAGTGTTTATGGCCAAGTTTGGCAACGCCTGCTCCGCCGGGTTCGACCCCGACACCGACCTCGATCGCATCGGTGTCGCCAACCAGACCACCATGCTCAAGGGCGAAACCGAGCAAATCGGCAAACT
>DASQNN010000456.1:0-16767 GCA_035644955.1 Nodosilinea sp.
GTCAGCGATCGGGCTGATCTGCTCCTCTAGCTCCTTGTGCTTAGAGGTTTCGGCCAAGATTAGCCCGGCGGCAAAGGCTCCCAAAATTGCTTCAAGCTGAATAGCGGCGGCGATGTAGGCCAGCACAAAAGCAAAAATCAGCGAGCTAATCAGCACCTGGCCTCGGGTGCGCATCTGGTTGACCACCATCACAAAGTAGGGGCTGAGCAGGCGGCCAATGAGAATCGACCCGACGAGAAAGGTGGCCGCCCCGGCAATCAGGTAGACCACGTTGAGAATTTCAATTTCGCCAGTTTTGGCCAGGCTGGCTACCACCGCCAGCACAATGATGCCCAGCACGTCGTCGAGCACGGCAGCACCAATGATAATCTGGCCTTCCTTAGAGCTAAGCTGCTGCATTTCGGCCAGCACCTTGGCGGTAATGCCGATGCTGGTGGCGGTCAGGGCGGCCCCGGCAAACACAGCTGGAATGGTGTCGATGCCAAAGAGGGCGATCAGCCCGGCGGTGCCGACGGCAAAGGGGGCGACGACCCCAACAACGGCAACGATCGCCGCCTGAGGCCCCACCCGAATGAGTTCTTTGAGGTCTGACTCCAGGCCAATTTCAAACAGTAGGATGATCACTCCTAGCTCGGCTAGGACGGAGATGACCTCGCTTTCACCCTGGAAGACCTTGAGTAGACTCTCGGGGGATAGGCCGCTGGTCATGCCCACTAGGTTCATCAGCAGTGACTGCACTTCGCCGCCACCTTCGGGAAAGACGATGAGGTGCAGAGCAGACACGCCAACGATGACGCCTCCTACCAGTTCGCCGAGTACGGCAGGCAGGTTGATCCGGGCGCAAAGTTCGCCGCCGAGTTTGGCGGCGAGGTACACCACAATCAGGCTAAGCAGCACACTGGCTAGAACCAGGGGTTCTAATTCTGCCTCTGGCACCTCGGCTAGCGAAGGACTAGGGAGCGGCTGAAGGGGTAAATAACTGCTTTGAAGAATGCTGATCAGGTCGCTGCCGATGAGGCCACTCATCCAATTTGCCATGCAGACCGCTATAACTCGTCCTGTACAATGTACATGAGATTACTCGCCCTGTAGAGTTCACAGGGATCGTTCCAGCGGGCGATCGATCTGGAGAATGCAGGACTAGGGAAAAACCCGGTGGGCGAGGGAGGGCATTTGGCGGCGCACCTGAGCGATGCGATCGGGATTGATTTCAGCGATCGCAACTCCCTTTTCAACCCCAGCGTCGGCCAGCACCATGCCCCAGGGGTCGATAATCATAGCGTGCCCGTGGGACTGACGACGAGCATTGTGGAAGCCGGTTTGAGCTGGGGCGATAATGTAGCAGGTATTTTCAATGGCGCGGGCCTGTAGCAGCACCTGCCAGTGGTCTTTGCCGGTGAACTCGGTAAAGGCGGCGGGCACCACCAGCACCTCGGCCCCCTGCTGCGACAGGTGCCGGTACAATTCGGGAAATCGCACGTCGTAGCAAACCGACAGGCCCAAAATGCCAAAGGGTTTGGAGGGAAACACGTCGGGTAGTAGGTGGCCAGAAATGACCGTGTTCGACTCGCGGTAGGTGTTGCCATCGGGCAAATTGACGTCGAACAGGTGCACTTTTTCGTAGCGCAGCAGCTCCTGGCCCTCGGGCGAAACCAGCAGGGCGGTGTTAAAGACTTTGCCCTCCTTAGCCGGCACCGGGTAGCCACCGCCAATTAGGGTGACCTGGTAGCGCTGGGCCATGGTTCTGAGAAAGGCTTCGCTGGCCTGGCTAATGGTGTCGGCTTGGGCAATCTTGGCGGCTTCATCACCCAAAAACGAGAAATTTTCGGGCAGGCTGACCAGTTCTGCTCCCTGGCGCACCGCCAGGTCGATCAGTTCCTCGGCCTGGGCTAGGTTCTTGGCCAAGTCTGGCACGCTGGTCATCTGTACGGCGGCGGCCCGGTACGCTCTCATAAATTACCTGACTGGAGATAGATAAACCTGGAACAGCTGTGTTCCATGCCCTCAATTTTATTCGCTCAGGGGAACGGTTTACTCAGTTGGGCCAAAACAGCCTGGGCCAAAATAAATCAGACCTTGTTCTGCCCCCTAAGGAGCGGTGACAACGGTGATTGAAAGGGCCTCTGGTTCGGCTTTGACAGTGACCGGAACCCCAGGGGCAAGCGGCTGCGGGCGGGTGCTCTGCACCGTGCGCAGCCTTTCTAACAGCTCGGGTTGACCCGCCGCATCGGGGGCGGTTAGGGTTAAAAACTGGTTGGAGTAGACCACTTGGGCCATGGTTAGGGAGTCGCTACTTGCGCTGCGGGGCAGAACGAGGGTGGCCCGATCGCCCGCTAGTTCTACGGTGGCTAGACGTGAGATTGTTGAGGGTAATTTCGGGGGCAGGGGCGCGGTTTTGGGATAGGTAAGATAGGCCGATCAGCGCGATCGCGATCGCCCCCACCCCGCCGATGCTCCAGGTCAAAGGCGATTTCGCTAGATTGAGCACCACAGCCACCTCTCGCCGTAGGGTAGACCCCTAGTTTTTCAGCGCGACCAGTCTATCCACCGGGAAGTTTGAGCGAGTTCCGGCGGGAAATTTCGGGTGCAGGGTTAAGGTTCTAGATGTTGGAGAACGGCCTCAGACCCTAAACCCTAAACCCGATACCCCCTCAAATCAGGCAGCTCAGATCGCCCGCTTTTTGGCTAAACAGCAGATTTTCACGGTAGTCGATGGGGCAGTCAATGATGGCAGGCACGTCGTCTTCAAGGGCAGTTTTGAGGGTGGGGATAAAGTCTTCGGTCGACTCAATTCGGTAGCCCTTCAGGCCCATGGCCTCGGCCAGCTTGACAAAGTCGGGGTTGGTGAAGTGAATGTAGGTCGACTCACCGTAGTAGTTCATCTGCTTCCACTCGATTAGCCCGTAGCCGCCGTCGTTAAAGATGATGGTGACAAAGGGCGTGCCCACCCGCAGGGCCGTTTCTAGCTCCTGGCAGTTCATCATAAAGCCGCCATCGCCAGTCACCGCCACCACCTTGCGGTTGGGGTGCACCAGCTTGGCCGCCAGCGCCCCCGGCAGGGCAATGCCCATGGCCGCAAACCCGTTAGAAATCAGGCAGGTGTTGGGGCGCAGGCAGTGGTAGTTGCGGGCCATCCACATTTTGTGGGCCCCCACGTCAGAAATGACAATGTCTTCGGCGCTCAGCACCTGGCGCAGGTCGTAGATCAGCTTTTGGGGCTTAATTGGGAAGCCGTAGTCGTCGGCGTACTGCTCGTAGTCGGCGCGAATTTCGTCGCGCACTTTGAGACTGACGGGGGCAGGGTGGCCCTGGCGCTTCACCCGCTTGAGAATTTCCTCCAGCGAGTCAGAGATATCGCCAATGACCTCTACTTTGGGAATATAGCTGCTGTCGATCTCGGCGTGGGTAAGGTTGATGTGCAGAATGGGCAGCTTGCCGTCGGGGTTCCACTTTTTGGGCGAATACTCGATCAGGTCGTAGCCCACGGCAATGATGAGATCGGTTTGTTCCATGGCGCAGCTGATATAGTCGCGTTGCTGCAGGCCCAGCGACCACAGGGCCAGGGGGTGGGTGTAGGGAATGACGCCCTTACCCATAAAGGTATTGGTGACCGGAATGTTGAGCTGGGTGGCAAACTCGGTGAGGGCTTCGCTGGCGCTGGCGCGAATGGCCCCGTTGCCCACCAAAATCATTGGGTTGGTCGCTTGGGAAATCGCTACCGCCGCCTGCTGAATGCTCTGCAATGAGGCGTAGGTTTTTTCCTGACTGTCTTTGCGTAGCGCGGCCCCCTGCACCTCCATCTCGGCGATGTTTTCGGGCAGGTCGATGTGAACGGCACCGGGCTTTTCGCTCTGGGCCAGCTTAAAGGCCTTGCGCACAATTTCGGGGGTATTGCTGGGCCGCACAATCTGGGCGTTCCACTTGGTGACCGGGGCGAACATGGCCACCAGGTCGAGGTACTGGTGCGACTCAATGTGCATGCGATCGGTGCCCACCTGGCCGGTAATGGCCACCAGCGGGGCGCGATCGAGGGTGGCATCGGCCACGCCCGTCATCAAATTTGTCGCCCCTGGCCCCAGGGTCGAAAGGCACACCCCCGCCTTTCCCGTCAGCCGCCCGTAGACATCGGCCATAAAGGCCGCCCCCTGCTCGTGGCGGGTGGTAATGAACTGAATGGACGATCGCTTGAGAGCCTGAAGCAGCTGGAGGTTTTCTTCCCCCGGCAGACCAAAGATGTATTCGACGCCTTCGTTCTCAAGGCACTGGACAAGCAATTCAGCGGTGTTCATAGGATCTTGTCGCGGGTTAGAGGGAATGTAATGTGGGGGAGTGATGGGGTGACGGGGTTATGGGGTGGCTATTTGACCCAGACGGTTTTGATGTTGACGAACTCGTGAATGCCCTGGCGGCCCAGCTCGCGCCCATAGCCCGATCGCTTAATGCCGCCAAAGGGCAGGCGGGGGTCAGATTTAACCAGTCCATTAATAAAGACTGCCCCAGCCTCTAGTTCAGTTATCAACCGCTCCTGCTCGGCGGAGTCCTGGCTCCAGGCGCTGGCCCCGAGGCCAAAGGGAATGGCGTTGGCCCGCGCGATCGCCTCATCCAGACTGCCAACGCGAAACACCAGCGCCACTGGGCCAAAGAACTCCTCCTGGTCGGCGGGAGTGCCGGGGGGCAGATGGGCCAGAACGGTGGGCGGAAACCAGTTGCCGTTTTGCAGCTCGGCGGGCAGCTGCGCCTTTAGTGCTGCTACGTCGCCGCCGATCAGGGCGGTGCCCCCCTGGGCCAGGCAGGTGTTGACCTGCTGCTCTAGCTCGGCGGCGATGCCAGGGGTCGCTAGCGGCCCCACGGTCACGCCGTCGTCGAGGGGGTTGCCCACCACCAGGGCAGCGAATTTCTCGGTTAGCCCCTGCTCAAAGCGCTCGGCAATGGCGTCGTGGACGATAAATCGCTTGGCGGCAATGCAGGACTGGCCTGTGTTGATCATGCGGGCTGTAGCGGCGGTGGCGATCGCCGACTCCAGGTCTGCACTGGGCATGACAATAAACGGATCGCTGCCGCCCAGTTCCAGCACGGTTTTTTTGATCTGCTGCCCGCAGGCGGCGGCCAGACTGGCCCCGGCGGGTTCGCTGCCGGTGAGGGTGGCGGCCTTGATGCGATCGTCAGTAACCAGCTCGGCAATGCGATCGCCCCCGATCAGCAGGGTCTGAAACGCCCCCTCAGGCAGGCCCGCCTTCTGAAAAATCTCCTCGATCGCCAGGGCGCACTGGGGCACGTTGGAAGCGTGCTTGAGTAGCCCCACATTGCCCGCCATCAGGGCGGGGGCGGCAAAGCGAAACACCTGCCAAAACGGAAAGTTCCACGGCATCACTGCCAGCACCGGGCCAATGGGCTGGTAGCGCACAAAGCTGCGGCTGGCGTCGGTAGTGGCGGGCTCGTCGGCTAAAAACTCGGCTCCGTGGTCGGCGTAGTAGCGGCAGACCAGGGCGCTTTTTTCGACTTCAGCCACTGCCCCAGCCAGGGGTTTGCCCATCTCCAAGGTCATAATTTTGGCGTAGGCGGCTTTGTTGTCATCGAGCACCTGGGCGGCCTGGTGCAGCCAGGTGGCTCGCTGCTCAAAGGATGTGTGGCGATAGGTAGCAAAGGTTTGGGCGGCCAGGGCAAGCTTGCGCTCAATGTCGGCCTCACTCAAGGGTTCAAATCCCTTAAGCACCGCTCCGGTGGCGGGGTTAATACTGGCAATGGGCATGGTTTGACCTCCTGTTGGTCAGCTGAGGTCGGTGGCGGTTCACCCGATCGTTCCTGTAGTCGTGGCTTGATCCCCGCGATTCGCGCAGCGATTCTGTCAGAATCGCAGGTGGCTGGGTCTAAAACTCGACAACCCAGACCAGTCGGCTAATGGCCCATCGGCTAATGGCCCATCGGCTAATCGATTGTGTTAGCGCGGAACGATCGCAACTCTGGCCACCAACCCCTAAACTTATGTCTCTAACTAGGTCTCTCTATAACTGTGCCCTAAAGCACAAAAACCTACCCACCCATCCTATTACTTCTGCACAAAACATAGTGTTATGTAACGATGACCAAACATCGCCAGTTTTCAAGCGTTTTGGACCCCGTTCGAATTGCTCGCCCGCACCCAGGGCCAGGGGTTAGCCAGCAGGGCGGTCGCTCCATCGCGCCCCAGCGGTGGCGAAAATAGGTACCCCTGCCCCCGCCGACAGCCCATCGCCCGCAGGCGATCGAGCTGGGTTTCAGTCTCAATGCCTTCGGCCACCAGATCCATACTGAGTTTTTGACCCAGAGTGATAATGGTGTGCACAATTTCGCGATCGTCGTCGCTTTGGTCCATGCGGCCCACAAAGGACTGGTCAATTTTGAGGGTGTCGGTGGGAAAGCGGTGCAGATAGCTCAGCGATGAGTAGCCGGTGCCAAAGTCGTCAATGGCCAGCTTAAGCCCCAGCTGCTTGAGCCGGCGCATCAGGTCTACGGCCCCATCCACATCACGCATGATCATGCTTTCGGTAATTTCGAGCTGCACCGGGTTGCCGACCAGCGCCAGCTCGCGCAGGGTATCCCTAAACTGCTCGACCAAATCGACCTGGTGAAACTGCCGCCGCGACAGGTTAATGCTCATGGTCAGCGGGTGGTCGGGAAACTGCTGCTGCCAAGCCTTGAGCTGGGTGCAGGCGGCCCGAAAAATCCACTGGCCCAGGTGCACAATCAACCCGGTTTCTTCAGTGACCTGAATAAACTGCCCCGGCGACACAAAGCCCTCTTCGGGGCGATACCACCGCACCAGGGCCTCAAAACCGGCAATGCGACCGCTTTGGAGGCACACGATCGGCTGGTAGTGGAGCAAAAACTCGTTGTTTTCAAAGGCGTTGAGCAAATGGCTCTCCAGCTCCAGGCGGCGCACCGCCTCTTCGTGCATGGTGCTGGCAAAGACCTCGTGACGGTACTCGTGCAGCGCCTTAGCCCGGTACATGGCGGTGTGGGCATCGCGCAGCAGGTCTTGGGAGGTGGGCGGGCGGTCACTGTGGGCCATGGCAACTCCCATCGAGCTGGTGACCGAGAGCCGCCGCCGCGCGATCGCAAAGGGCACCGACAGCTCGGTTTGGAGGCGGCCAAGCCATTGGTCGACGGTGGGCTGGTCGTGCACCGGCAGCAGAAAGGCAAACTCGTCGCCGCCCACCCGCGACAGCTGGGCCGACGCCGGCAAAAACTGCCGCAGCCGCTGGGCAATGGTCTTCAGCACGCGATCGCCCACCAGGTGACCAAAGGACTGGTTGATCAGCTTAAAGCGATCGATGTCTAAGAACACCACCGTGACCGCCGTACCAGGGCGGTGCTGCAGCGCCCGCTGCACCTCCAGCAAAAACATGTCGCGCCCCGGCAGCAGGGTGAGCTGGTCGTAGCTGCTGCGGTACAGCGCCTTTTGGGTCAACACCAGCCCCATCGCCAGCAGAAAGGCCGCCATGGGTTCTACCGTGGGCACCCACACCAGTTGGGCCAGGGCTAGCCCGCTGAGGCCCCAAATACCCAAAACAAGACTGCCGCTGATGATCAGCAGGATCGTTGGCCGGCGTACGGTCCAGCCCACCACCCCGGCCACCAGAGTCCAGCCCAGCAGCCAGAGAAACTCACCCCACTGGGGCAAAAAGCGGTAGAGGGCGGGTTCGCCTGCGATCGCATCTAGCAGTTGGCTGATGATCTGGGCGTGCGCTTCTACCCCAGCCATCACAAACTGCGACGACTGATTTTGGCTAAAGGGGGTAAAAAACTCGTCCTTGAGGCTAGAGGCCGTGGAACCAATCAGCACAATGTTGCCCCGCACCCAGTCGGGGGGCACCGCCCCCGCCAGCACCTGGGTAATGGTCAGGCTGGGGGCGGGCTGGTAGGGGGTGCGATACTTCATCAGAATCTGGTAACCCCGATTGTCGATGTTGGCGTAGCCGCCATCCCCTGCCAGCAGGGCCGGAAATTCGGCCTCGCCAATGCGCAGCAAATCGTTTTGCCGATCGACTTGAAACGCTAGATCGGCGTGGTAGGCCAGCACCACTCGCAGCGGAAACGAATAAAACGGGTTCTCGCCCCCTACATACAGCAGGCTGCGGCGCAGTACCCCATCGGGGTCAATGGCTAAGTCGTTGAACCCCACTTGGTCGGCGGGCCAGGTGTCGGGGGCGGGCACCTCGATGCCGCTGCCCTGCTTGCCCACATTAAAAATGCCGATGACGTTGGGAGCCTCAAAGGCCTGGGCTAACGCCGCCCGGCCCGGCATGGCTTGGGGGGTGTTACGGTACAGGTCTAGCCCTACCACCGCCGGGTCATAGCGCTGCACCTGAGCAATAATATCGGCCACAACCTGGTCAGACAGGGGCCAACCGTAGGCCTCTATGTCGGCCTCGGTCAATTCTACCAGCAGCAGCCGGGGGTCTGGGGCTTGGTCAATCTGCATCCGGTTGAGCAGATCAAAGCTGGCCATCTCTGGGCCTTCAAACAGCTGTAGCCGCTTGCCCCCAGACACCAGGGTCAGGGCCAGCAGGCTAGAAACCAGCACCGCCCGACTGCCAAAGTTAATAGGTTTTGAAAAAGAGGAAATCCATTGATTAAACTGCTGCCCCAATGGTCCGGTTCGGAAATGCACCATGGATTAAACCGACAATGGTAGAAGTGGCACTGGCAGACATTGACTCGTATTCCTGAATACAGAGATATACGGGGCTCAAGCGGGGCTATCCGGAAATCGCTGGGGAACGGATTGCCTCCGGTTAAGCTCACGACGGTTGGCCTGCCAGGGCCATTAAGCTCTAAGCCATAGTGTCATTGTGTGGTTCGTTGACCCAGTGGGTGCCGCCCCCTCGCCGCTGCCCCGGAAACTCATCTCGGGGGTTGTTAGCCTGGCGATCGCCGTCCAGGTTAGGCCAGTGCAGCAGTAGCAAACTCAATACACTGATTCCTATCAGCACTGCTGCACCGCTGGGCCAGATAAATACTTGTATAAGCGCTGACTTCATGGCTAGACCAACCCTAGGATAGTGACAGAACTCCTGCCCTCCCGCTGACCAAGACTCGCCGAAGCGACTGGGTGCTACTGGGGACATAGTGTGATTCTTCACGTTCCAAGTTTCATTTGATACCTACCATTCTGGCTTTCACTGAAGCTTTATGGTCAGGTAAAGGGCGATAAACCTCGCTCAACTGGGCGGGAGCTTGCCGATTGAGCCCCTGCAGCAACTTCCTCGCGCTGCCAACTGAGCGGGACGGCATAAAACAGCGAGCATTAAAAACTTGTTAAGGGAAAGCTCCACATTTCCATTCCCCAGATATGCTGAACGCAAGATACCTCCTAACTGCGTCTCCAGCCCCGTCTGACCCCTCTGTTGGTGTCATTTAGATGGGGCTGCTACTTTTGGAGCTGTTAACTTCTGCATGTTTGAGCCTTAGGTCGGCAAAACCTTCAGCGTCAGGCAACGCAACCCCCCCAGTGTTGGATTTCAGTATTGCCTCAATCATCCGGGATAGGGGTGACGACAAATAGCTGAAGTGCCTCAAAGAACTGTCATTGCAGATACAAAATTTAGGTGTTACGGTGAAAAACTAATCGCTTATTTGCGAATAGCCTCGAAAGTCAGCTTTTTTGCCTCAATAGCTACCAAGCGTGGTTATTGGGGTGGCTGCTTTCTATTGCCCATAGCTTTAGCTTGTTGCTAGGTTTGCCACTGGGCAGACTTAGGGATTGCTGAGGGCGTCGATTTCAGCACACGCATAAATGACGTTATTTGGACTTCTCTGGGCTGCATTTCTACCGCACTATCTCAATCAATCCAAATCCGTTGCGCTGCAAGCGGCTAACCCCTATGCGGCACCCCATTTGCAACGGCAACCGGCGGTAGATCCTAGCGCATCTCCCTACTTTCCCCTGCATCTACAAACTCTGGCTAACCAGCCCCTCAGTCTGCGGCCTCAACTCGCTTGGCCAGCTACGGCTGCCGTAGACTGGCACCGTTGGAGTGTGACTGCGGCCGTAGCTGTGGTCGAACAGGGCAGCACGTCTCATATGAGCAGTGGTGTTGCCCAAGTTGTCCCGGCCTCGGTAGCCTGTGGCAACACTGTGGCCACAGGCCCTGATGCCGCCACTGAAGGATTCACGATCCGGGTCAAAAATGTGCCCATTGGGCAAGTCCCCTCCCGGCAGGCGGCAGATCGTATCGCGGCCCAAATTCGCCAGGCAGTGCCAGCTTTAGAGGCCAACCCCAACCAGCTTACTCCCAGCCTGAGTCAGGACCAGGCAGCGGCCCAGGTAGATGGCAAAACAGTTTTTGTGCTGCCAGCCATGGCCCCGGCTGCCAACGCGCCTAGCGGGGAGCGACCCGCCCTCGAGGCAACCCACTGGGTGAATAACTTGCGTCGAGCTTTTGGGGCTGCCCCCCTTGACTCTAGCCAGGTTCAAATGGTGGCCAAAGGGTTGGGCGAAACCCACCACACCTTTAGCGGTACAGCCTCCTGGTATGGGCCGTATTTTCATGGCCGGCAGACAGCTACCGGCGAAATCTTCAACCAGCACGACCTCACGGCGGCCCACAAAACCCTGCCCTTTGGTACCCATCTTAAGGTGCGCAACCAGCTCAATGGCGCCACCGTGGTGGTGCGCATCAACGATCGCGGGCCTTACATTGGCGATCGCTCCCTCGATCTCTCCTATGCAGCGGCTCAGTGCCTCGGCGGCGACCATGTAGGATTGATCCCCTACCAGGCAACAATTCTCGCCCCAGGGTTTCCCTCCGCTTGGCAAGAGAATGTGGTGGCAACGCTGCCCTAAGTCCACGGGAAAGGTATCAACGCGGTTTGCCCTCAGCACCTGATAGCTGGTGCCATGTACCCTTCTTTATTGATGGACAGACTGCTACGCCCGCCACTTGAGCAGCTGCGTCTTGACGGGGGTAACAAACTCGCGGTCTTCAGTTTCGGAGCGCTGGTACTCTTTTTTGAGCTGGTAGTACCAGCGGGCCAGGGTGTCAGAATCTTTGATCAGCCGCAGCACGGTCTCGTGCTTGAGGCCTTCCTGCTGCTTGATCACGACATCGCGGTCCTGGCCGAGGAAAGAGCGAATCATCATCGGCAGAATCGGCTTGAGCAGAGCGCCCCAGGGTAAATCCCAGTACAGCTCAAAGGTGACGTCGGTTTGGTCGTCGGTGAGGGGAGTAACGGTAGTCAGGTTGACGACGCGGTGCCTGGCTGTCGTTGTTTCTTCGGTGCGCACACCGGGTAGGTAAAAGATAATTTCGTTGTCGGGCACGCCGCCGATTAGCCAGTAGCCGTAGCCCATGTTTTCGCCCATGCGGTGCTTGCGCATGGTGAAGCCGTAGGTGGAGGGGTCAAACCACTTAATCTCGTCGCTGAGGGTGGCCCCGCGCCACCACCAGGAACGGTGTACAAAGGGCGAGTGGGCCGGATCCATTAGCCCCACCACGGCGTGATCGATGTAGCAGGGGAAGCGCATGGTGTAGGTGACCTGGGGGCGCACGTCGTCGCCAAAGCCCGGTACGCGAGGCACGTCGAAGCGGGGGGGCTGGGGGTTGGCGGGGTCGGCTATGTAGACCCACAGGTTGCCCTGTACTTCTTTGACCTCGTAGTTCCGCAGGTCAAAACGGCTGAGATCCATCTGCTGGTCGGGCATCAGCGATGGAATTTCGGTGCACTGGCCGTTTTCGTTGAAGCGCCAGCCATGGTAGCAGCACTCGACCTCGGTGCCGTCGAAGCGGCCGCAGCTGAGGGGCACCGCCCGGTGGGGGCAAATATCGCGAATGGCAAAGGCTTTGCCCTGGTCGGTGCGGCCAAACAAGATGGGCTCGTTGAGCAGAGTTTTGGCTACCATCTTGCCCCGCTTCAACTCGCGGCTGGGCATGGCGTGGTACCAAATATTGCGCAGCAGGTAGATGTCGTTAACAGCAACCACAGGTCTTTAGGGAGGTTAAGGATTGAGGCGACTAATACTGTAGCAGAGGCATGGCAGTAGTCATGGGTGTCCACAGACCAGATTTTACCAATCTGGTTTAGCCCCCTGACCGGAAAATACCTCCTATAAAGCAGGGACTGAAGCCTTGTGCCGCTGATTAAAGCGACTAAAATTAGTACTGAAGGGCTAGAGGACTCGAAATGTCCAGAACGCTGACCATTGAGATTCCTGGAGAACTTGACCGACGACTGGTTTTAGAAGCGGAACGACGCCAAATTCCACTGGAAGATCTGGTTCTACAATTTATTGCTCAGTCGTTTCAGGCCTTTGAGGATGAGGTTGATGAGGATGATGAGCCTAAAGAGCTGGTTCTCAAAAGTTTACGGGCTTCTCTGCAAGATATTGAGGAAGGAAAAATTCTACCGATTGAAGACCTATGGAATGGCATAGATGACTGATTCTTCTGAAATTCAGGTCTTCTTGTCGGTCGAGTTTCAAAAACGAGTTCGCACTCTAGCTAAACGCTATCGAAGTATCAAAGCCGATCTGCAACCCATTATTGAGCAACTTCAAGCCGGCCATACCATTGGAGATCAGATAGCGGGAACAGGATCTACAGTATTTAAAGTTCGTATCAAAAATACTGACATCAAAAGGGGCAAAAGTGCCGGTTATAGACTCATCTACCAGCGGCGAGAGTCGACTTATGTCTTGCTAGTACTGATTTATTCAAAATCTGATCACGACGATGTAACTGGTGAAGAAATTAGAGCTGCGATCGCTGAATTTGAGCAGTCTGAGGACTCAAAATTGTAATCATCATCAGTCCTAGCCCTGAGCTAATGCTATAAAAGCCAAGAGAATCAGCACTGTAGGATTCTCTTGGCTTCTAGCACTGATTAACCCACCAGTTGGGGGTCTTGCACCTGCTTGAGCTGTTCACGCAGGGGTGGGCCTTCGATCACCTCAGCCTCTAGCAGCTGCTGGGCCAGGGTCTCTAGCAGCTCGCGGTTTTGCTTGAGAATGTCGAGGGCGCGCCGGTGACCTTCTTCGACGATGGATTTAACCTCTTCGTCGATCGCCTTGGCGGTTTCTTCGCTGATGGGGCGGCGGGCGTTGGGCATGCCGCCATCGAGGAAGGCGTTGCGCTGGCCGCGATCGTAGGCGAGGGGGCCAAGTACCTGGCTCATGCCGTAGGTGGTGACCATCTGCTCGGCCATATCAGTGGCCCGCTGCAGGTCGTTGGAGGCTCCGGTGGTGATGCTGCCGAAGATAATTTCTTCAGCCGATCGCCCGCCCAGCAGGGTGGCAATTTGTCCCTTCAGCTCGGCCTCATCGCGCAGAAAGCGGTCTTCGGTGGGCAGTTGCAGGGTGTAGCCAAGGGCGGCCATACCGCGCGGCACGATGGAGATTTTCTCGACCTCGTCAGTGCCAGGCATCATCGCCCCCACCAGGGCGTGACCGACTTCGTGGTAGGCGACAATTTTCTTTTCTTTCTCGTTGAGCACGCGGCTCTTTTTCTCTAGACCAGCCACGACGCGCTCGATCGCTTCGCTAAAGTCTTCTTGCTCGACAATGGTGCTGTTGCGGCGGGCGGCCAGCAGGGCGGCTTCGTTGACCAGGTTGGCCAAGTCGGCCCCAGCAAAGCCTGGGGTGCGGGTGGCGGTGGTCTTGAGGTCAACGGTGTCGGCCAGCTTCACACCCTTGGCGTGAATTTTGAGAATGGCTTCGCGGCCTTTGAGGTCGGGGCGATCGACTAGCACCTGGCGATCGAAGCGACCGGGGCGCAGCAGGGCGGGGTCGAGGGTCTCGGGCCGGTTGGTGGCCGCCAGCACAATCACCGTGGTGTCGCCCGCGTCAAAGCCGTCCATTTCGGTGAGCAGCTGGTTGAGGGTCTGCTCGCGCTCGTCGTTGCCGCCGTACATGCC
The DNA here is from genome assembly GCA_035644955.1 of Nodosilinea sp. GTDB lineage: Bacteria > Cyanobacteriota > Cyanobacteriia > Phormidesmidales > Phormidesmidaceae > Nodosilinea. The sequence goes on from DASQNN010000456.1 coordinate 13,891, forward strand.
GTTGCTGGAGCGCGATTTGCCGATCGCATCTAATTCATCAATAAAGATGATGCAGGGCGACTGTTTTTTGGCCTGCTCGAACAGGTCGCGCACCCGGGAGGAGCCAACGCCAACGAACAGTTCCACAAACTCAGAACCCGAAATGCTGAAGAAGGGTACGCCTGCCTCACCCGCGACGGCCTTAGCCATCAGAGTCTTACCGGTTCCTGGTGGGCCAACCAGCAGCACACCCTTAGGGATTTTGGCCCCCAAATCGGTGAAGCGCTGGGGGGTTTTGAGGAAATCGACCACTTCTACCAGTTCGGTCTTGGCTTCTTCGACCCCGGCCACATCATCAAAGGTAATTTTGCCGGCATCGCCTTCCACATAGACCTTAGCCTTGCTCTTGCCAATGGAAAGCGCGCCCTGGGGGCCACCGCCGCCACGGGCCAGAAAAAACCGCCAGACGCCGATGAAAATCAGCGGCGGAATTACCCAGCTCAGCAAGCTGCTAAACCACTGGCCCTTGGGCGGTGGTACGGCGGCAAACTCAACCCCGTTATCTTCGAGCAGCTGGGGCAGTTGCAGGTCAAAGATGGGGGTGGTGGTGTAAATATCGCCCGGTTCGCCCGTGGTGGGGTCTTTGATTTGGTAGCGAATTTCGTTTTGGCCCACCGAGGCCCGCATCACCTCTTGCTCTTGAATGCGGTGGATGAACATGCTGTAGGGTTCGCGGGCGGTTTGGTTACCAAACACCCCAGAAAACACGATATTCAGCAATAGGAGGCCGGTGGCGGCCCAGAGGACGATATTGGCGATCTGACGCGATCGCGGCGTCTGAGGGTCTTTTTTAACAGGCATAAGAATGTTAGATGGGCGATTTTGGATGTTAGAACGGGCAATGGCCCCGTCCTCAAGGCTTTTAACGACCGTAAGGCAGGGAGGGCTTACCCCAGAGTGGTTGCAGGGGCGTGGCTTGCCACACCCCTACCAGAGGTTTTTACCAGGAGATGGGGCAAACCCATATCGCCCGCTAGTCGTAGTTGACATCGACGGTGGTCTGACTGGCATCGGCAGCATCGGCCTGAAGCCCGGAGCGCTTGTTGGTCAACCCAGACAGCACGATCTGCGACATGGCACCAATAAACAAAGAAGCCACCACGGCATCGTCAATCCAGCCAACGATGGGGATGAAGTCGGGGGCAATGTCGATGGGGCTGAGCAGGTACAGCAGCGTACCACCGGCCAAAATCCACCGATACTTAGGATTTTCGAGGGTGCGCTTATACCAGTCGTAGAAAGCCTGGGGAGAGGGGTTCATGGGCCGAGGTTGAATGCGATGGTTTCATGGTGCCACGGAACCCCTGGGTTGCTCCTTGGTGGATAGCCGCCCGCCAACTAGGCGACGACCGAACCCTACCCCGCTCGCAGATGCCAGCCGCGCGGCTGTAAGAACGTGTAGATTCCTGCCCGCGAGAGGGTGGTGCCCAGGCCCGAGTGACCGCGCCCGCTCCAGGGCAGGCGAGGGCTGACGCGATCGCAGCAGTTCCAGTAGGCACTGCCGGTTTTGAGCGATCGCAGAATGCCAACAGCCCGCTCCCGATCCGTCCCATACACCGCCGCCGTCAGCCCGTAGGGGGTGTCTTCCATCAGCGCCACAGCTTCCTCGTCGCTAGAAACGCGCTGAATACCAATCACCGGGCCAAAGGTTTCTTCCTGCATAACGGTCATGGTGTGGTTGACCTCGGTGAGCAGCGTGGGGGCAAAGTACCAGCCAGGGCGATCGAGCTGCTTGCCACCGCAGCGTAAGGTTGCTCCCTTGGCCACAGCATCCGCCACTTGCTCCGCCAACACGTTTAGCTGCGGCCTGCGGCTCACCGGGCCAAGGTAAGTGTCTGGATCGGTGGGGTCGCCCAGCTTGAACCCCTGCACCGTGGCTATAAACGCTTCTAAAAACTCGTCATAGATATCGGTGTGAACGTAGATACGCTCCACCGCGCAGCAGCTCTGACCGTTGTTGTAAAACGCGCCATCTGCCAAACCCGCTGCCGCCACGGCAACACTCGCATCAGCACACACGTAGGCCGGGTCTTTGCCGCCCAGCTCTAGCTGGGTGCGAATGAGTTTGGGCGCCGCCGCGATCGCAATCTTCTGCCCCGTAGCGTAGGAGCCCGTGAAGAACACGCCGTCGATCGGTTGCTCCAGTAGCGCCGCTCCCGTTAGCCCCGAGCCAATCACCGGGATGAAAATGTCCTTGGGAATGCCGGATTCGTGAAGGAGATCTGCGATCGCCCCCCCGGTCAGCGTCGCCACCTCCGATGGCTTGTACAGCACCGCGTTTCCCATCAGCAGCGCCGGAATGAACACATTCCCCCCCACAAAGTACGGGTAGTTCCACGCCGAAATATTGGCCACCACCCCCAGCGGCTCCTGGGCGATCACCTCCTCCAACGTCCCCATCCCCGGCAGCACATCTCCAGGCTCAGAGTAAATCCGCTCCGGTGCCAACGCCTGAGCCGCATTCTCCATAAAGAAATCAATTCGCCCCGGCATCGCCAAAATCTCATTGCGCGCCTGGGTAATCGGCTTACCCGTCTCCAAGGTCAGCAATGCCGCCAGGGCATCGATCCGCTCCACCAGCAGCTCGCGAAACCGCAGAATGGGTGAAATGCGATCGGCCAAAGGCAGCGCCGCCCACCCCAGTTGAGCCTCTCTCGCCCTGGCATATTTTTCGGCGACAGCGGCTCCGTCATCCACCGACATTTCTTTGATCAATGCCTCGGTAGCGGGATTGATGATCGAGAGTAGGTCAGCCATAGCGCGGGGGATTGAGTAGGTCGTTAATTGGTGGTTTTGGTGCGGGGTAGATGGTGGGCAGTGCCCACCCTACGGTTTCTC
>DASQNN010000457.1:0-2284 GCA_035644955.1 Nodosilinea sp.
GAGGTCAGCTACATTGCCCACGGCTACGGCTCTTGGAAGCATCGAGCGCTGGGGGTGGCGGGGGAGGGCGATGGTCAAAGACCGGCCTTGGGCCATCGTAAGGAGACGCGTATTGCCTACACCCCTCAATTCTTAACCAGCCACTGGAAGCGCTTTCATGACGCGCTGCGGGCTCATCACTTCTATGTCATCCACGATTTGCTGCCTCAGTACGGTATTTGCGTAGCGTAGGGATGGGGGAGGTGAGGGGGTGGGGAAGATGGGGGAGGTGAGGGGGGTTAGCGATCGGCAATCATCAGACAACTTCGAGGGTGGGAGCTTTTAGTTTTCCTGCAAAAAGGGGCCTAAGATGGGGTAGCAGGCTATGCTAAGCCTTGGTTCACGCTGCCCATTTGTAACAAGTTCCCGTGGTTTCCCCTGTCATTCCCCGTCCCGCTCTGGATGTTTCACCACCGCCGCCGTCGCGCTCTACATCGGCAGCCCTGCGGCCAGGATGGCGGCGGGCGCTACCTCGTCTCAAGCATCCACAGATGTGGGGCCTGGGCCTGGGTAGCTTAACCCTGGGCCTGGTCAATGGAGCCTTGGTGATCTCGGCTGGCATTGCTCTGGTGGCGTATCAGCAGATTTTGCAGCTCTCGCCGCGCCAGCGCAAAGGGCTGATGCAGCGAATTCAGCAAGGCTTGCCGCTGCCCACTTCGCCCCAGCAGCAGGCGCTGATCTTGGCGGGAGTGGCGGGGGCGAGCACCTACACCTTTACGGCCCTGTGGCACAGCACCCACTCGCTGCTGATGGCGCTACTGCTGACCGGGCAGGGGGCGCTGGCGCTGTTTGCGGTGGGGGCGCTGCTGCGATCGTCCCGCTCGGCAGACCCCAGCGACGACCTATGGAATGCTGCCCCCGTGGCTCAGGTAGAGCACAATTTAGGCTTGCTCAGCCATCCCGACCCGCTGAAGCGACTGGTGGCGGTGCGGCGGCTGGTGCGGCTAGCCCAGGGCAATGAAGAGTATCTGGTCGGGGTGTCGGTGCGATCGCACCTAATCGACTGCTTTCAGCTGCGGCTGGGCCAGGAAAGCGATGCGATCGTGCGATCGGCCCTAGAAGAAGGGCTGACCCTACTGCACCCGGTCCAGGCTCTATCGCCTAGTCTGGCGGCTCCGGTTGTCGCAGAGCCGTTTGCCCCAAAGCCGTTCGCCCATACATCTCCCGACGAGCTGGGTTTAGGGCCAGAAGCGTCTGCCCCAGCCCCTGCATTGAAAGCATCTACCGAGGTTGCGGCCCCTGCTCCCCAGGGACGACGCACCGTTGAATATGTTGAGTACCTGGATATCTAAACGTCTGACCTATGGATCGCTTCACCGTTGAGGTTATTTCTCAAACTCCCAACCCTCAACAGACCATGTACGCCGCCATGCACCAAGACTACGCCGAGGGCTTTGTGGCGCACGATCGCGCGCAGTGGCCCAGCGAAGAGCGCTGCGGCGAAATCTTAGTCACCAGCTTGCTCAAGGGCGGGCGCGGCCACTACGGCCCGCTGGAGCATCCCCAAATTGTGTTTAACGTGGGCTGGTTTCCCCACAGCACCATGCAGCAGATTCGTACTCATCGGGTCGGCGTTTCCTTCGATGTGCAAAGTTTTCGATATACAGGTCAGCGCATTCTCGACGTGGTAGAAGGCAAGCGCGAGGTGGAAGAAGTCTTCTACCTGCGGCCTCTGGGCTACTACAGCGATCGCCAGGGTAAGAAGTACGAATACACCCCCGAGGCTCGCCAGCAGGACCTCGACTGGTGCCTAGAGGCCAGCCGCCGCTATAAGGAACGCATTGATCAGGGCTTTGCCGAAGAGCACGCGCGGGGGCTGATACCCTTTGATATTCGTCAGCACTGGGTGATGTCCGCTAACGTGCGATCGGTCATGCACCTGCTTGACCTGCGCTGGAAGGCGGACGCCCAGCTGGAGGCCCAGAAAATGTGTGAGGAAATCTGGCCTCACTTTGTCGCCTGGGTACCGGCGATCGCCGCCTGGTACGAAGACAACCGCCTCAAAAAGGCCCGCCTGGCCCCCTAGACCCATCACAAAAAAGGGGAGACAGCATTGTCTCCCCTTTTTTGCGTGGGCTGGATTACTGCAAAAGCAACCCAGTTTCTGTCCTTTAACGGTATCTAAAGTTGCGGTAGACCAGGCGAGAGTTAAGCCCCCGCGCCCGCAGGAAGCTGACCACCGCACTGGCATCGTTGCGATCGGTGCACTCAGCCGCATTGATAAATTGACCCTGGGGCGCATTCT
>DASQNN010000458.1:0-3508 GCA_035644955.1 Nodosilinea sp.
CGCCAGCCACAGCTTGGGCCACACCACCGTCGAGGTGATCGATGCGGTGAGCGACTACGGCGCGCTGATGGAAACCCTGTTTGACTTTGGCCAGATCAAGCAGTTGCTCTCGGGCGGCAAATTTCGCTTCTGCATGGATTCGCTGCACGCCGTCACTGGCCCCTACGCCAAGGCTCTGTTTGAGCGGCGGCTAAACGCTCCGGCGGGCACCGTGGTCAACGGCGAACCCTTGGAAGACTTTGGCGGCGGCCACCCCGACCCCAACCTGGTCTACGCCCACGACCTGGTGGAGGTCATGTTTGGCGACAGTGCGCCCGACTTTGGCGCGGCGTCGGATGGGGACGGCGATCGCAATATGGTGCTCGGCAACAACTTCTTTGTCACCCCCAGCGACAGCCTGGCGATTTTGGCTGCCAATGCCACCCTGGTACCCGGCTACCGCAACGGCCTGGCGGGGATTGCCCGCTCGATGCCCACCAGCCAGGCCCCCGATCGCGTCGCCGAAAAGCTCGGCATCGACTGCTACGAAACCCCCACCGGCTGGAAGTTCTTTGGCAACCTGCTAGATGCGGGCAAGGCCACCCTCTGCGGCGAAGAGAGCTTCGGCACCGGCTCTAACCACATCCGCGAAAAAGACGGGCTGTGGGCAGTGCTGTTCTGGCTCAATATCCTCGCCGTGAAGGGGCAGTCGGTAGAGGAAATTGTTAAAGAGCACTGGAGCACCTACGGGCGCAACTACTACTCGCGCCACGACTACGAGGGGGTTGAGAGCGATCGCGCCAACACCCTAATTGAGAATCTTCGCAACGGGCTAAGCACCATGCCCGGCCAAACCTTCGGCCCCTACACCGTTGACTACGCCGACGACTTTGCCTACACCGACCCCATCGACGGCAGCGTGGCCACCAAGCAGGGAGTGCGGATTGGCTTTACCGACGGCTCGCGGATTGTCTTCCGCCTGTCGGGCACCGGCACCTCTGGAGCCACCCTGCGGCTGTACGTGGAGCGCTACGAGCCAGACCCGGCCAAGCACAACCAAGATACGCAAGAAGCTCTGGCGGATTTGATTTCCCTGGCAGATGAGATCGCCCAGATCAAGACCCTCACCGGGCGCGACCAGCCCACGGTGATCACCTAGAACGCTGGCACAGATCCCAGGGTTCTCTGGAATGCGCGACAAGCTGTGGCCAACGAACGAGAGAACCCTGGGATCTTGGGCTACTGATAGCATCAGGGTGGGCGGCGATGCGGCGGGTCGAGGGCGGCCGCTAGCGAAGGGCCAGCCGGCCAGTCAAAATTTTTTGGCACCGGGCCGTGTAGATCTGCTGGTAGCAAGGCACCGGGCTATGGGGGTTGAGCAGCAGGGTGAATTCCATCGGGCCAAAGTGGACTGATGGGTTGCGTCAAAATTGGCTCTTGTGGGTTGCCAATTTGCTACCTATGCTAGGCGAATACCGGCGATGGTCAAAGACCGACCCTAAGGGGCATCGCGCTATAGCCCCAAACTTGATAGCTAGAATTAAGCTCCATGGAGACACCCCCTTCAGCCAGCTTTCGAGCCGCCACTTCCGAAGAGGATGGGGTAATTGCCCAGCACTTTTACTGCATATGGCGTGACCTGGGCCTAACCGACGCGGTGATTCAGCCCCAGTGGCCCACCCTCTGCACCGAGTTCATTGCCCATGCCCGCCAGCACCTCCACTACCATGCCTTTGTGGCAGAAGTGGCAGGGGCCATTGTTGGCTCTGCCGGAGGGCAGCGGTTCGACGGGCTGTACCCCTGGATTGTCTCCCCCAGCCATCGTCAGTACGGCTACATCTGGGGCGTCTATGTGGAACCTGAGTATCGCCACAGAGGCATCGCCACCCGGCTGACCCAGCTGACGGTAGAGCATTTGCAAGGCATTGGTTGCACCAAAGTGGTGCTAAACGCTGCGCCAAAGGCCCGCCCCCTCTACCAGCGCCTGGGCTTTGGCGACAGCAACTTGATGGAGCTCGATCTAGGCGCAACTGAACTTCCATGAACCTTCCCCTAACTCTAGTATCCAACCAGCTGGCGGACTATCTCGCCCCCTCGGCGGTGATTAACTGGCATCATCCGACCATTCTGCCCCTAGCGAAATCCTTAACCCAGGGCATTGTCTCGGTTCCAGAGCAAGTCAGGGTGATGTACGAGTGGGTGCGCGATCGCATCGCACATACCTACGACATTGGCGGCAGTCGCATCACCTGCACCGCCTCCGAAGTGCTGCACCAGGGCCATGGCTTCTGCTTTGCCAAGGCCCATCTGCTGGCGGCGCTGCTGCGAAGCTGCGGCATTCCCACCGGCTTTTGCTACCAGCGCCTGATGTTCGACGATGCTCAGCCCGGCCGATTCACCCTGCACGGTCTGAATGCGGTCTACCTAGCAGGGCTAAACCGCTGGGTGCGGCTGGATGCCCGGGGCAATAAACCGGGGGTGCAGGCGGAGTTTTGCTGCAACCGCGAACAGCTCGCCTTCCCCATTCGCCCCCACTGCGGCGAAGTGGATTATCCCAACCTCTATGCCGAGCCTCATCCCAAAATCATCACCGCCCTGCAAACTCACTCCACTGCCTCAGCCCTTATTGCCCACCTCCCCGCCACCCTCTAACACCACCCCCCACTCATCCACCCATCCACTCCCTTTACCCATCCACCCATGACTCACTCCCCCACCCCCCGTGCCCAAGTCAAGCGCCTGCCCCAGCGGGCCAGCTACGATCCCCAGCAGGTTTACGACATTCTCGATGAAGGGCTGGTCTGCCACCTGGGCTTTGTCGTCGAAGGGCAACCCTTTGTGATTCCCACGGCCTATGGCCGATTGGCAGATCAGCTTTACATCCACGGTTCCCCCGCCAGCCGCATGCTGCGCACCCTCGACCAGGGAGTGGAGGTGTGCCTGACGGTGACGCTGCTAGATGGGCTGGTGCTGGCGCGATCGGCCTTTCACCACTCGATGAATTACCGCTCGGTGGTGCTGTTTGGCACCGCTACCCGGGTGGATGACCCCAGCGAAAAACTGACGGCGCTAAAAGCCTTTACCGACCACGTTGTGCGCGATCGCTGGGCCGAAGTGCGTCCCCCTAACCCCCAGGAGCTAACCGGAACCCTGGTACTGGCTCTGCCCATTGCCGAAGCCTCGGCCAAGGTGCGCACCGGCCCGCCCATTGATGCCGCCGAAGACTATGGGCTGCCCATTTGGGCTGGGGAAATTCCGCTCCAGGTTGTTGCCGCCCCCGCCATCCCCGATCCCCAATGTTCACTAGATTTGAGCATCCCCGACTATGCGCTTAACTACAGTCGGCACCAGGGGGCGATCTAGGGCTTTGTTTTAGGTCTGGTCATCAACCGAGGGCCAGCCTGCAACTGTGAACCGATAGGGCGATCGTCGCCATCACCCCCAACAGATAGGCAAAAAAACGCCAGGGCTGCCACCCCGCCAGGTAGAACACGGTGTGGGAGGCGCGCGCGATCGCAAACGTCCCCAG
>DASQNN010000459.1:0-1804 GCA_035644955.1 Nodosilinea sp.
CCCCGCACCAGCAGGTGCCGGTAAGACGAGGCAAAGCCAAAGCTGGCCTGGTAGAGGGTGAGGCCAAACAGCGTGCCCACCAGGGCCAGGGCACTCTGCTGCCAGCCAAAGCCCGATACGCCCAGCACCAGGGCAGCTACCAGGGCCAGCAGCACGTAGAGCAGAGGCGACTGCGATCGCGGTCTTTGAACCTGAACAAGCTCAGCAGCGGGGGTCATAGGATACCTGGGCAACCAGCAAACTTCAGCAGACTAGTGGTTTGACAGCGAAGGGCAATAAAGGTTGAGAAGCCCGTGGGCTGGGGTTAGCGGCATAGGCCCCTAGCCCAGCCCTCCCTAGGCGTCAAAGGCGCGGGTGGTGCGGCGGGGGCGACGGGGCGGGTCTTTTTTGTCGTCATCGGCGTTATCGTCGCTGGGGGTGGGGGCGCACACCGCGACGGGGTCGAGGGTGTCAGAGCCGGTGGTGCGGCTGGCGGTAGACACAAAGGCGGTGTTGACCAGGCTGACCGTGGTCAGGGCGCTGGTAATTAAAAGCAGGCGTAGCAGCATGGGGCTATCTCCAGAGTAGGTTGTCAGGTCATTGTAAAAGCTCCCAGGCACAAGTCCCAGGAGCAGGTTGAACGGGTCGAGCAGGCTGGCCACCCGACCGCTTAGAGCTAGGCGCGGGGGTCGCGCCCGGTGGCCACGGGCAAGTCGGGCTGGGCCGAATATTCGGTCCAAGAGCCTTCGTAGACCCGCACGTTGGGGTAGCCCATCAGGTGCTTCAGCACCACGTACTGCAGGGTAGCTTCGCGCCCGGTGCTGCAGGTCACAATGATGTCATCGTCGGGGCCGATGCCGCGGCTGTCGAGCAGCGCCTGAATTTCACTCAGGGGCTTGAGCTGGTGCAGGTTGTCTTCGCCGATGGTGAAGGTCGGCCAGGGGATGTTGTTGGCCCCAGGAATATGGCCGTTGCGAATAAACAGATCCTCTTCACCGGCAAACAGAGCGGGCGGACGGGGATCGATAAATACCACGTCAGCGTCGCTGGCCAGGTATTCTCGCACCTGGTCGAGGGTGACGCGAATGTCGTCGTTATCTTGGAGGCTAAAGCGGCCCGTCTCGTACTGAGGGAAGACCTTGGTAACGGGCAACCCCGCCTCACGGTAGCCCTTAAAGCCGCCGTCAAGCACCGACACCTGGCCGTGGCCAGCCCGCTCTAGCAGGTAGGCGACCATGGTTGAACCCAGCAGGTTGCCGCCGTCGGAGTAAATCACCACATGGCTGTCGGCCGAAACACCCGCCTGCGAAAACAGCGCCTCTAGCTTTTGCTGCTCCCAGTACTGCACCGGCAGGCGGCCGTTAGGCCCCCGGAAGGTGTTGTCGGCGAGGTGTACCGCCTCGGGGATATGGCCTGCAATGTAGTCGAGGGGGTTGATGCGAACGTCCAAAATTCTCAGGTTGGGGTCGGCACTGTGGTCGGAGAGCCACTGGGGGCTAACAAAATCAATGTCAGTGGCCGGGCTGTCGGCCAGGCCGGGGGCGCTGAGCAGGGGCAGGCTCACCACCGCCACCAGGGCAATGAAAAAAGCCGCCAGGCGGACTTTCCAGCGGTTTAGTTGGTCTAACATCAGTCGAACTCCATCAACATCAAGGGGTTGGGCCTGGAGGGGGTGGCCTCACAGGCCTTAAACCCAGCTCCATTGAGCGAGACAGTGAAATATCATCAGCGCAGGCGCTGACGACCGAATAGGGCAAAAAACCACTCAAAAATAGCGATCGCAGCCAGAAATGACCCATCATCTCCAGCACGTAATCGCAGCATA
>DASQNN010000460.1:0-3327 GCA_035644955.1 Nodosilinea sp.
AGGCGATCGCCATCGCCGCCCCCAGCGGGTCTTCGCAATACTCCGCCAGGTGGGGGCTGCGGTAGCCGTCGTTGCGCCAGAGAACGGGGAAAAAGCTCTCATCCATTTCGGTTTCGCCGACCCGCTTGTAACGGCCGTAGATGTAGCCTTGGGGGTTAGTGGGGTGAAACCGGGCACTGGCAGGGATGGTGTGCAACCCAATGCTGCGGAACATGCCGTCGGTGCGGGTGGTGGGGCCGAGGCCGTGCCAGGTGCGCCCGTGGTGGAAGGCGCAGCCCCCGGCGGGCACATCGACCACAACCAGCTCCGGTTCGGGCACACCAGCGTTCTCAGCCGCTTGCAGCATGGCCCAGCGGTAGTCTTTGGTGGGGGCGTGGAACTCGCCCGCCACGCTAGAAATGGGCCACTTGTGGGAGCCTTTGGCGTAGACTAGGGTGCCGTCGGCAGCGGTGGCCTGGTCTAGGGCAACCCAGCAAGTGATCATTTCAGCCGGGTCGAGATAGTCGATGTAGACGCCGTCCTGGTGCATGGCGATCGCCTTGGCACCGGGCGGCTTCATCCACAGGCTGTCTTGGCCAATGCGGGCCCCGTCCCACCCCGCCAGGGTGGCGCTGAGGCGACCAATTTCTGACGAAAGGACGAGACTGGCAATGGTGCGATCGCACTTCCACCCATTGCAGATTTCGCGGGTAATGTCGGGCAGGCTCATGCGGGGTCGCCAATGCCACTCGTCGGGGTAAATGCCGGTCTCAAACTCGCCGTGGAAGATGGGGTCTAGCCTGCTGGCCAGCCGCTGAGCGTAGTCTAGCGACAAAAAATTCTCCAGAATCAAAAAGCCGTCATTCTGGAACTGCTGAACCTGGGCGGGGGAGAGCTGAATTGGTTGATAGTCCATTGCAAACAGAGTCTCTGGGTGCAGGAAACACAGGGATTGGGGCAAATTTGATCTACAGGAATTCGTTGGAGGTGGGTATGGCCCACCGTAGGGGGGCGATCGCAAAGCAGGGTAGGTTGGATGAAGCGTTAGCAGAACCCAACAGAGCCAGACCCTGCGTTGGGTTTCACCCAACCTACTGAGCTGAATTTGACTGACTTAGTTGACAAATTCGGGGGAGCCCGATGTACTTGTCATAATAAGTTCTCCCCCCAAAGATTATGTGTCCCTCGTTACCCGTCGCCGAATCTCTTACTGGTCTGACCGTAGAGTCGGGCATTCTCCACATCGCCGCTAGCGACTTCGATGCTCGCCCCATGAGCTTTTTGACCGCCGATGGCCACCGCACTGGCTACGAACCAGAGCTAGCCCGCGCCCTCTGCAAGTCCCTGGGGCTCACTCCGGTATGGCACAACCTACCCATGAGCGAGTTTTACACCTGCTTTGCGAGCGGCAAGTACGATGCAGTGTGGTTTAACCAGGCCATTACCCCCGAACGCCAGCGGGTGGTAAATTTCACTGAACCCTATGGGTTATTTGACGAAGCCGTTTTGGTGAAAAAAGGCAGCGCCATTACCTCCGTTGCCGACCTGTCTGGCAAGCGGGTAGGCGGCCTGGCCGACAGCACCAACATTGCCCTGGTGGAGGGGTTCTCTGGCGCCACGGCGGTGCCCTACCCCGGCAGCGACCAGGTGCTACCCGAAATGCTAGCTGCCCTCCGGGCCGGAGACATCGACGCGCTGATCGACGATGAGTTAGTGCTGGTGGTCGCCGCTGAGGAGGACGACTCGCTGGAGATTGCCTTTACCCTGCCAACGCGGGTGCCCTTTGCGATCGCCACACCCAAAACCAATCCCACCCTGCAAGCGACGCTCAACGCCGCGATCGCCGCTACCCTCGCCGATGGCACCATGGCCAAACTCTGGGCCGAATGGATTCCCTGGAAGGCGTTTCCCTTTACCGACCTTTAATTCTTCATGACAGAAAAAGCGCTACAGAAGACGTTTTCAAGGCACTGTAAAATCTCTATCTTTTGACTCACCAAAACTCAAACCGGCAGACGAAGTCGTGCAGCCTTAATTTGCTTAGCCTATAAACCATTGCTAAGTCCATAAAGGAAGCAACGATGGTAGATAAAGCCGTAGAAGAAAACTTACCAGAAATTGATCCCACAGAAACTGAAGACGCCAGATTAGCGATCGCCGACAAGGATCGCTCTTTTTTGGAATACGTCATGGTTGAAGGGGGTTTTGCTGAGCCCTACGACGCTAGAGACTTTACTGAAGTCGTTTTTCGAGTCATGCGCGACTTGATGACGACCGAATCAGCCGATCGCGTGGCCGACGAACTTCATGAAGAAGTCATGCCAACCGATGAAAAAGCTCTACAAATGGAGGTGACCGAGCTGTGGAAAGACACCAATCCCCTGGTCAGATTCCTGAGCCGGGTGCGTCCGCCGTGGCAGGGGCCGGGCATCTTTAAAATTGACTCCGATCGCTTCTTTTTCCGAGTAGCGAATGAGGGCGGCTTGCAACGCGATCCTACCAACAAGGATGCCGAGCGGAAGCAGGCGGTAAAAGCCGTTTTCTCAGCCACCAAAAAGGAGCTGTCCGAAGAGCGCATTCAGGAGATTGCCACCTGGCTACCCGAGAACGGCGTCCGAGAACTGTGGAACGAAGCCTAGCAGAAAATTTATCCTAAGCCTAGTCTAGAGGTGCGCCATTGCTTGTATGGCGCACCTGTTTTTTTGCGATCGCCCCCCTCAAACCAACTTCCCTAGGTCATGCTCAGTTCCGCCGGCTAGGTTTTTCACCTTTCACCGTCAACCTGCACAACCAGACCATTCGGGTTGATGCTGATTTGGATAGCAGCAAGGGCGGGCGCGATCGCATCGGCCAGGCCCAAGTCTTCGATCCGGTTCGTAGTTGCCACCGCAATTACCCGTGTGCCAGCCGCTTTGGCAGCCTCAACTCCAGCAGGGGCATCTTCAATCACCAGGCAGTCAGCCGGGGCCAAGCGCAGTCCCTCGGCAGCCAGCAGGTAGGGGTCGGGGGCTGGTTTCCCGCGCTGCACATCGTCGGCAGTCACCACCACAGCAGGTTCTGGCAACCCCAGGTGAGAAAAGCGCAGAGAAACCGTGCGACGGGTGCCGCTGGTGGCTATTCCCCAGCGATCGCGCGGCAGCTGGGCCAAAAGGTCTTTCACTCCGGCGTAGATGGTCAGACCGTCGGTGTCGTCAGCCTCGGCGGTTTCTTTCAGGTGGGCCTCCTGGGCGACATCGACATTTAAATGGGGCGCAACCTGGCGCATGGTTTCGACCGTGGGGCGACCGTGGTGAATGCGGGCGATCGCTTCGTAGTCAACCCCGTGGCGATCGGCCCAGGCCCGCCAGT
>DASQNN010000461.1:0-3397 GCA_035644955.1 Nodosilinea sp.
CTAAAGGACTGCTGGCCGGCGGTGGTCGATACCCTGCAATACCTGAAGCAGTTTGACCGCGACGGCGACGGCATTCCCGAAAACGAGGGGGCTCCCGACCAGACCTTTGACGACTGGCAGCTCAAGGGCATCAGCGCCTACTGCGGCGGGCTGTGGCTGGGGGCCATGGAGGCGGCGATCGCGATCGCCGACATTCTCACCGAGGCAAACCTGGCCCCCGGCAACACCCCCATTTTGCTCAGCCAGTACCGCCGCTGGCTCGACAACGGCCTCAAAGCCTACCACCCGAAGCTGTGGAATGGCCGCTACTACCGGCTGGATACGGGCAGCGGCTCGGATGTGGTAATGGCCGACCAGCTCTGCGGCCAGTTTATGGTGCGCCACCTCGGCCTGCCGGATTTGGTCGAGGATGAATTTACTCTGTCGGCCCTCGACGCCATCTACGACGCCTGCTTTGTGAAATTTAACCAGGTGGTGCAGAGTCAGGAACGGCCGCCCCAGCAAAAGTTTGAGGGGGCACAACTGGGCAACTTTAGCGCCGCTACGCTGAAACTGGCGATCGGTGCCGCCAATGGCGTGCTGCCCGACGGTTCCCCCGAAGACCCCGACAGCACCCACCAGCAGGAGGTGTGGACGGGAATTAACTTTGGCCTGGCGGCGTTTTTGGCCCAGATGGGGAAAACCACAGAGGCAATGGCGATTACCGAGGCGGTAGTGCAGCAAATTTACGGCTACGGCCTGCAATTTCGCACTCCCGAAGCGATTACTGCCCTGGGCACCTACCGCGCCTGCCACTACATGCGCCCGATGGCAATCTGGGGATTGTACGATGTGTTATCTAAAGATCAGAACTCGTAGCTCAAGCGAGCCTCATACCAAATCCGAATGAATACCCCCGATTTGTAGTAGGGGCGTAGCATGCTACGCCCCTACGGGGTTCCTGCTGATGAAGGTCACCATAGCCCTGAGGGGGAAGCGCCCCTGATAGCTTCGTCGTCCGCCCCGCTGGGTGACACTGACCGCAAGGACAAACCGTGATCAACGAGTTCTGTTAACCGCACCTGCCATTGCCGTTTACCCTCACTGTCGCTGCTGTTCCAGCCATCAGCGTCGGCTGCAAACCTCACCATCCCAAGAAATTGCCAGCGGCTTGATACTGCTATCATGACATCCTGCCTATCAGGTACAGCTATGGCCAAAATCGTTAGTCGCCAGTCTTTGGGATTGCAGCCCGTCTACGACATTGGGGTGGCCCACGACCACAACTTTTTGCTGGCCGATGGCCAGGTGGCCGCTAACTGCTTTAACAAGTCTCACTCCACCGCCTACGGGTTTGTCACCTTTCAGACGGCCTACCTAAAGGCCAACTACCCCGTGGAGTACATGGCGGCGCTGCTGACCTCCAACAGCGGCGACCAGGACAAGGTGCAGATGCACATTGGTAACTGCATTGCTATGGGCATTGAGGTGCTGCCGCCCGATATCAACAAATCGCTGGTCGATTTCACCCCCGAGGGCCAGAGCATTTTGTTTGGCCTCTCGGCGGTGCGCAACGTGGGCCTGGGGGCGATCGAGTGCATTCTCAAGCACCGCGAAGCAGACGGGCCGTTTAAGTCGCTGGCGGAACTGTGCGATCGCGTCGATCTTCACTCCGTCAACCGCCGCGCCTTAGAATCGCTGATTCTGGCGGGGGCTCTCGACAAGCTTGAGCCCAACCGCAACCAGCTGATGCAAGATCTGGAGCTGGTGATCGACTGGGCCCAGGGCCGGGCGAAGGATCGCGAGATTGGCCAGGGCAACCTGTTCGACATGATGCTCGGCGGCGGCGATACCCAAGCCGCATCCCCCGCCACCGGCTACGAAACCGCTCCCAAAGCGCCCTTGGTCGCTGACTTTGAAGCCCAGGAAAAGCTGCGGCAGGAGAAAGAACTGCTGGGCTTCTACATTTCTGACCACCCGCTCAAGTCGGTGCAGCGATCGGCGCGGGTGCTGGCCCCGATCAACCTGGCGGAGCTGCACGAGCAACCCGATAACGTGACCCTGAGTGCGATCGTGATTCTGGCCAGCGTGAAGCCGGTGGTGACTAAGAAGGGCGATCGCATGGCGATCGTCCAGCTTGAAGACCTGACTGGGCAGTCGGAGGCCGTAGTTTTCCCCAAATCTTTCGAGCGCATTGGCCAGCACATCGTCGCTGACAAGCGGCTGATGATCTGGGGCAAGGTCGATCGCCGCGACGACCGAGTGCAGTTCATCATCGACGATGCCGAATCGATCGAAGATGTGCGTATGGTCATGGTGGAGCTAGACCCGCGCCTGGCGGGCGACATCGAGCAGCAGCACCGCCTGCGCAACGTGATTCGCAATAACCAGGGTGACGACCCCAAGTATGCGCGGGTGCCGGTGATCGCGGTAATTGGCGGCAACCAGCAGCGCCAGTTTGTGCGGCTGGGGGCACAGTTCCGGGTCAAAGACCCCGAGGCGGCGGTGACGGCCCTGGTGAATGCTAACTTCCAGGCCAAGGCGACGCCGCTGATTAGCGCGTGATCTTAGAAAGAGACCCGGTCCCTTTTGGGTGTAGCCGATAAATCTGGCATTGCACAGAAGGGACCGGGTCTCTAGGTGGCGTCCCGGTTTAGACGAGCGCGAGACGCTATAGGGCAAACGCGATCGCAAACACAACCGCACAAAACAAACTCACAGCGGCCATCAAGCCAGCGGGCATGAATGCTCTGGTCTTGCGGAAGCGCAGGCTAAAGACGATCAGGAGCGCGATCGCCAGGCAGGTCGCCAGCGCTATACCGGCGTTGTAGCTTTGGGTCAGACTAATCCACCAGGCCGCCAGCAACGCTGTGCCGCTGATCAGCCCAGAGATCAGCGATGGTTTGCTTTTGGCTTTGAAATAGCCCATTACACCCCCGGCCATCACCAGGACGGCGTAGAGCAAGAGCAGCCAGGGGGCGATCGCAACAATCAGAAAGGTCATGCCAAGACATCAGCAACGGTTTGCCTAAAGCGTACAGCGTTCCTGAGTCTTGTCGTTAGCCGCTGAATCGCCTTCTAATGAAGCCTTCAAACAGCGCGATCGCGGCTGTTTGTCGCCTGGGTCAGCTAGCTACGGCAGCGATCGGGCGGCGGATAAGCAGCCCCGCCTGTTTTCGACCCGCTCACCCTGCTGGCCTCGACTGCTGGCCCCATCAACGGAGTACCCGTCACGCTCTAGCTGGGCCTGGCATTCACGGCTCTTGATCGGTGCAGTGCTCGTTGTTGATCTCGCCGTTGGCCATGCGGGTGTTGCAAAACCGGGCGGTGCTGAGGTCGGTGCGGTTGAGGTTGGCCCCCAGCAGATCGGCATCGGTGAAGTCTGCCCCCACCAGGGAGGCATCGCGAATGAGCGCCT
>DASQNN010000462.1:0-2112 GCA_035644955.1 Nodosilinea sp.
GGCCTTGGTATTCGGTGCATCTGCGGTCACGATAGCTTTGGAATGCTTCATGTTCTACCGCTGTAGCGCTGAAGGGGCACAACTTTATGTCGTACCTTGGGGTACAACCTTACGTCGGGCGACACACTGCAATGCCCCTACAAAGCGGGGTTGTATAGACAGGATTTGGCATCATACCAAATCTAGGGGAGTCCATCGGGGCGGGCTGCCCAGACTGGCCTCGGTACCAAATTGGGGCTGCCAGATGCCCTGCTGACAATGCCAGGCCGTTGCCGAAAAAGCTGCGAAGTCTTCGCCATCCTGGAGCGGGTCGGCTTGGGGCGATCTTTCGCCAGACAGGCTGCGCGAACCCCAGTGATGAACCACCACCGCCCATGCCCCGGCCACCAAAGCCTGCCCCTGAAGCTGCCCCTGGTCTAGGTGCCAGACCCGCACTGGGCCAGGGTGAATGCGGTGCCAGTGTTCCATAAAGGGGTGAGACTTGCCGCCGTCATCTTCACAGGTGCCCTGTTCTAAGAAGTTGTCGGCATCGAGCCACTGGTAGCGACTGGTATCGGGGCGTAGGCGGGGCGTCAGGGCAAAGCGATGGTGCCAGGTGCAGGTGGGCGGGTTCTCAGTCCAGGTAAAGGTACCGGCAAAGCCCAGCAGGTCGGAATCAAAGCGCGATCGCCAATCCATCACCCGATACCGCTCTGGCGTCAGCCGTCCCGCAAAGGGAGCGCTGCGCACGTCGGCGAAGTAGGTTTCAGCCTGAATCCACAGGACCGATTGAGCGGTCTCGACGGACCCCTGGTCAAACTGGATGAAGCGACGTTGCCAAACGCCGAGGAAGGGGTTGGGGGGCATGGGGAGGGAGGGGGTGGGCGGGTGGATGGGTGGGCGAGTAGGCGGGTGGATGGGTGGGCAGGTGGATGGGTGGATGGGTGGGTAAAGGCGCTAGGGTTTCGCGTAGTCGTAGGGTGGGCAATGCCCACCAGCGTTACCCCAGCGCTATCAACCAGGGTTTATCGTAGGGGCAAACGGTGGTTTGCCCAGCCATTCATGCCGCTACTCAGCCTCACCAACGGCGGCAAGCGCGTCCCAAATCAGCTGCTGCTGGTGAATAATTCGTGATTCCAAACCATTCACCGGGCCGGGGGTGTAGGCACCGCTGGCGTAGCCCTGCTGCACGCTTTCGGTGAGCACCATGTCTTCTTGCATAAAGGCTTCAAACTCGGCCAGCAGGGTTTCGTTGGGCGGGCAAAGCTCAGGATCGCCGTAGATATTTAGGGAAACCCGGCAAGACTCGACGGTGAGCGGCTCGATGTGCAGCCAGGCCAACAGGCCGTTGGGCAGCCCCAGCAGGTGCAGGTTGGGGTAGATGCCGTAGGTAAAAAAGCCCTCGCGGCTGCGGCCCTGGAGGGTAGGCAGAATAGGGTTTTCGGTCTGCCAGGCGGCGGTGGTGGGGGTATAGAGCAGGTTGACGAAGGGTTCAAGCTGGTGCTGGTAGTGGCGTATGGGGCCCTGCACCTGGTTGAGGGTGGTGCGGTGGGCGATCGCCACATGGTAGTCGCACAGGGTGTTGTCGTGGTAGTTTTTCCAGTTGCAGGCGACGGTGTACTGCTTAGCCGCTAGCGGTTGGGTAGCAGGGGTACGGTGCTGCCCCAGGTGCTCGGGGATGCTGCCGAGAAACTCCACCAACGGCGGTGCACTGTCGTCAAAGCAGACGAACATGAAGCCCGACCAGGTTTCTAGCCGCAGCGATCGCAGGGCAAACTCTTGCTTTTGAAATGACTGAGGGAACTGATCTTGGGAGGGCACCCCCACCAAATTCCCAGAGAGGTCATAAACCCAGGCGTGGTAGGGGCAAACCAGCTTTTGGCAGGGATGAATACCCGCCTGGGGCGACAAAATTGCCGCCCGGTGGGGGCAGAGGTTGTAAAAGGCCCGCAGCTCGCCCTCATTGTCGCGCACGATCAGCAGGGGAGCGCCCGCCACCGACCTGGCCCACACCATGCCTGGCTGAAGGCGATCGCCATCGCCCACGTAGAGCCAGGTGCGGCGAAAGATCGCCTGTTGCTCTATTGGGATCCATTGAGGATTGGTGTAGTGGTCGGCGGTGAGCAAAAATCG
>DASQNN010000463.1:0-5655 GCA_035644955.1 Nodosilinea sp.
CGGCGGTAGAGTTCTTCGGCGTAGCCCGTCCAGGTGCCCTGGCCCCAGTAGCGAAAGCAGCTAGTTTGCAGCAGCAGGTTGTGAATCAGGGCGTTGCGGTAGCGGTGCTGGCGCTCTAGCGCATCGCCCCGCTCGCTCTGGCGGTTCATGGTTTGGTGAAACTGGGCAGACAGACGCTGCATGGGGTCGAGCACGTTGTCGTAGCCTTGCACCCAGCTGCGATCGCCCGTCCAAGAGCCACCCTCCATCGAGAAGCCCTGGTCTTCGGCGCTGAGCGAGGCGATCGCCCCCGCCACCGCCTCCGGCCCCGTCGCTCCGTCGAGCGTTGCCCACAGTCGGCTCTGCCCCACCGCCTGACAGGTCGGAAAGGTCTCCGGGCCGCACCCCGCCGCCGCCAGCAGCTCCAGGTATTCAGTACCGTTAAAGCCCACCACGCCCCGACGACCGCTGCCGTTATCGCGCATTTCGTACCACGATTGCATAAAGGCGCTGGGGAACTCGTTCATCATCACGCCGCCGTTTTCGCCGTCGCTGATCTGGCTGACTAGGGGCGGGACCGCGGTATTGCCGAGAGAAACCTGGCCCAAAGTTTTCGCTTCCCAGTAGGGCTGCATTTGACCCACCAGCTTGGTGTCAGACCCCTGGGTTTTGACCAGCACCACAATCTCTTCGACCTCGCCCTGACTGTTGCGGGCCACCAGGCGGTGGGGCAGATGGGGCTGTGACAGACCTTGCCCCTCCGGCGATTCCACCGTGTGCTCCTGCACCAGCATCCAGCGATAGCCACAGTCTTTGAGCGTTTTGACAAAGGCGTAGAGCACGTCGGGGTGGTTGGGCAGGTGCATCTCCGGCGGCGAAAAGCCCCGCACGCGGGCCAGGGCTTCAGGGCCAAACAGGGCGGCAAAGTGGTGCTGCCAGGCGCGAATGTGCAGCTTGAGATCGGGCACGGGGGTGGAGGGCACCACCGCGTGGCCCCAGCAGGTGCCCAGCCACTCCACGTAGGGTTGGTAGGTGGGATCGCAGGCCAGCCGACGCAGCTTGGCCAAAATATCCTGGCGGTCCATCTGCTGTAGGCCCCACAGCAGGGTGCCCGAGTAGTCGAGCATGACGCGGGGGTTGCAGCCCTGGCTCACCAGCTCGGGAATGAAGTCGCCCAGGCGGGCGTAGCAGTAGGAAAAGGTGCCCGCGTTGTGGTTGTCCCCCTCGTAGGGGTGCTCAAACATGTATTGCAGGTGGTTGACCAGCTCACCCGTGGCCCCCGCCGGAATGGTGGGCTGGTGCATGTGCAGGGCGATCGCAAAACCCGCCGAAATATCCGCCAGCGCCAGGTTGGTGCGCGGTAAAAACACCGGCTCTGGGCTGGCCATAACCGCAGCAATATCGGCCTCGCGGCCCGACAGCGGGGGTAAGCCTTCCTCTAGGGCAGGCCAGTCTAGAGGAGAGAGCACAGCACCGGTCATAGAAACCTCCAAGAATGGCTCAGCCGACTACCGCCGGGAAAGCCTATGGTCACTATTTAGTGTTGCACTGACAAGAGCACTTCTACCACGGCTAGTAACATTTCGTGGTTTAGGTAACAAACTCAGCCCTGTCAATGAGGGGCAGATTTAGGGGTCAATCCCTCGGAATGGCCGACGTTGCAGTTTTGATTCATACTTTTATCCAGCAACGCCACCTGCCCCAGACCACTACTTCCAGGCGCGGTTTTCCAGGTCGCGCACCTGGCGCTCCAGGCGATCGAGGCGACCGCGCAGCTCATCCATTTCGGCCTGGCGGGGTACGCCTAGGTCTTGCAGCGTATTGCGAAACAGCCGCTGGAACTGGTCTTCGAGCGCTCCGTTGCCCTCGTTGAGCTGGGCCATCACCTCATCCATGAGCGTCCGCGCCTGCTCAGGATTGAACTTGCCCTCGCGCACCCATTCTTCGCTCACCTGTTTGACCCGCTCGGCCACCAGAGAGGTCGTACCCACGCCGATCATCAGCAGCTGGCGTAAAAGGTTGTTGGTATCCATTAAAATCTCCTTGCTATTTTCGGGGCGCGATCGCGGCAGGCATCAGGCGATCGATCTAGGGGTTAGTTTCAGGCTTCAAGGCCTTCAGAGCCATACCTTAAACCTTAAACCCTTGACCTTAAACCCAATTGACCACCTATCCATTCTGGCAAAATTCCTCTGGTGCCGGGTATTGAAAGCCGTACCCCCGCTTGCCGGATGCCCTCTGCCAGATGCCATTAGCCGCCAGTTAACTCATCGACCTTGGCCCGCACCGCCTGAATGTCCTGCCACATCAGCCACTTGGGGCTGCCCTTGTCGCGCGACGGGTTGCGAAGCAGGTAGGCGGGGTGAAAGATGGGCATACACAAACGCCCCTCCCACTCCATCCACTCGCCGCGAATTTTGCTGATGCCCGTCTTGATGCCTAGCAGCCCCTTCACGGCGGTGGCCCCGGTGAGCAGAATAATCTTCGGATCTACCATGCGAATTTGCTCCAGCAGGTAGCCTTTGCAGGCGGCGATTTCGCCGGTGGTGGGCACGCGGTTTTCGGGCGGGCGGCACTTGACGATGTTGGAAATGTACACGTCGGTTTCGGTGTTGAGTCGCACCGATTCGAGAATTTTTTCCAGCAGCTGGCCCGATTTGCCCACAAAGGGCAGCCCCTGTTCATCCTCCTGCTGCCCCGGCCCTTCACCAATAATCAAAACCGGGGCGGTGGGGCTGCCCCGGCTGACCACCACATGGGTGCGAGTTTCGGCCAAATCGCAGCGCAGACAGCCCCGGCAGTGGGTGCCCAGGGTGTCTAGGTCGGGGTAAATGCCGGGGGGAATAGGCACCGCCGCGCTGGTAGGAATCGCATCAAAATCAACGCCGTTGGGGTCTGCGATCGCCCCCTTTGGAGCGCCATCCGGAGCGCTATCGGGGGCACCAGGGCCCGCATCAAACAGAGTAAATTGCTCGTCGGCCATCGGTTCTTAGGGGCTACATCTTCCTCTAGGCCTTATTGTAAGGGGTCTGGGCTGGCCCTGCCTTGGCCCTAGCTTAGCGGTGCCCCAGGTCGGCGTTGTATAGTAGAAAGCTAGTCAAATTATGTTTGTTGTCCAGGAGCCTCAGCCTTGACTTTTTCCGCCGAAGATTTTGCCAAAGCCCTTGAAGCCCACGACTACGACTTTCAGGTGGGCAGCACCGTGCGGGGTACCGTCATCTCCTTTGCCTCCGATGGGGCCACGGTGGATATTGGCGGTAAGTCATCGGCCTTTTTGCCCATTCGCGAAGCGGCGGTGCGGGCCATCAACTCCTTTGAAGGCGTGCTCGAACCCGGCGGTGAATACTCCTTCCAAGTGATTCGCGACCAGGATGCCGATGGCCAAGTGCTGCTGTCGATTCGCAAACTCCAGCTTAAGCAGCTGTGGGATAAGCTGGCCGAGCAGGCCGAAGCGGGCGCAGTGCTAGAGGTCAAGGTCACCGGCTATAACAAGGGCGGGGTGACGGTGGATGTGGAAGGGCTGCGGGGGTTTGTGCCGCGATCGCACCTGGGCCGCACCTACGAAAATTTAGAAGATGCCGTGGGCCAGCGCCTCACCGTGGGCTTTTTGGAGGTCAACCCCGCCGCCAACAAGCTGGTGATGTCGGCCCGCATTGCCGCCCGCAGCCAGGTGATGAGCACCCTAGAACTGGGTCAGCTGATCGAGGGCACCGTGGCCAGCCTCAAACCCTTCGGGGCCTTTGTGGAGTTTGACGGCATCAGCGGTCTGTTGCACATCAAGCAAATCAGCAAAAACTACGTCGAGTCGCTATCGACGGTGCTGAAGGTGGGTCAGCCAATCAAGGCGGTGGTGGTGGGCCTCGACCCCGATCGCAACCGCATTTCCCTCTCGACTAAGGTGCTCGAAAAGTACCCTGGCGAGGTACTTAAAGAATCTGAAGCCGTGTTTGAAGACGCCGAAAACCGCCTGGGCGACATCAGCCGCATGCTCGGCGACAGCGAGGCCTAACCCCTATGGCCACCGTGTGGGAACTCGACTTTTACTCCCGGCCCGTGCTGGATGAGAACCAGAAAAAACTGTGGGAAGTGCTGCTCTGCGAGGGTCTAGTCGACAGCCAGACCGACACCACCCAAACCTTTCGCTACAGCAAGTTTTTGCCCAGCAGCGACGTCAACTCGATTACGCTCAAGGAGGCGATCGAAGAGGCGATCGCCGAGGCCACCCGCCAGGGCATTTTGCCCCCCAGCCGCATTCGGTACTTTCGCTACCAGATGCAAAATATGATTGTGCGGGCCTGCGAAGACGCGGGCATTCCCGTTCGCCCTAGTCGGCGCACCCTGGCCTTGCAGGCGTGGCTGCGCGATCGCTACCAGACCGTCTATCCCCACATGGACGGGTACACCACGGTCCCCTCGCCCTCGGTGGCCGCCCCGCCCCCCAGCCCCCAACCCCTGCCCGATGCCCTGCTGGGCCAAAAGTGGACCTTTGTCACCCTGGAGGTCGCCGCCTTTGCCGACCTGCCCGAGTGGGAGATTGGCTTTGGCGAAACCTTTCCCCTGGCGCTGGCCGACCTGGCCCCCGACACCCCCATTCCGGGCCTGCTGATCTTCTCCCCCCGCGCCACCGCCCTAGCCGCCTGGATGTCGGGGTTGGAGCTGGCCTACTGGCGGGTAGAGTCGAGCCAAAAACCCGAAATTATTCTCGAAACTGGGGCCAGCGACAGCTGGGTACTGGCCGGGCTACCGGGGGCACTGCTGGCCGAGGCCCAGGCCTTTGAGGCCGCCAAGGCCAAGGCCAACCAGGTGCACTTCATCGGCATTCAGTCTGGTCCCGACAGCGAATCCTTTGCCGGGTTTTGGCTGCTGCAAGAGCTGCTGCTGGGGTAAAAAACAGCCTCTCCTCCAACCGTTTCTCGCTCGCCAGATTCCAGGGTTCTTAAAGAACCCTGGAATCTAGTCCCCCGATGCCCAGGCAGGACTACCGATGCCCGATCTAAAGCAGCACCCCGTTCAAACCCTGCAGAAATCCCTGCTTAAATGGCCCCACTGGCGCAACGTGGGGATCTACGCGCTGCTGCTGGCGATCGCCCTGATCATGGTGTTTCCGCTGCTGTGGCTGCTCAGCACATCTTTTAAGGGGGCGACGGAAAACCTGCTGGCGACCCCGCCTCAGCTCCTGCCCCAGCAGCCCACCCTGGCTAACTACCGCCAGGTGTGGCAGTCTAACCCCTTTGGCCAGTACTTTCTCAACAGCACCGTTGTGGCGGTGATTACGGTGGCGGCCAATCTGCTGCTGTGCTCGCTGGCGGCCTACCCCCTGGCGCGGCTGTCGTTTTTGGGCCGCGACACCCTGCTGGCGCTGATTGTGGCTACGATCATGATTCCGTTTCAGGTGGTGATGATACCGCTGTACATCTTGGCGGTAAACCTGGGCCTGCGAAACACCTACCTGGGACTGGTGCTGCCCTACCTGGCCTCGGCCTTTGGTATCTTTCTCATGCGCCAGGCCTTTCAGGGCGTGCCCAAGGAGCTAGAAGAGGCCGCCCGCATGGATGGTTGCTCTGACCTGGGCATCTGGTGGAATGTAATGCTGCCCGCCACGCGCCCGGCCCTGGTCACGCTGGGGATTTTTGTGTTTATTGGCACCTGGGGCGAGTTTTTATGGCCGCTGATTTT
>DASQNN010000464.1:0-2056 GCA_035644955.1 Nodosilinea sp.
CTGGCCCTGCTGCGCCACCCCGACTACTGGGCCTACGCCGCTAGCGAAGACAAGCAAACTCGTCTACTCAGTGCCGAGCAAGAGTTTAACCGCTATGCCCTTGCAGCCCGCAGCCGCGTTAGTGCCGAGACCCTGTCTAACGTCAACAACCAACTCACCCAGGCCGAGCCTCAGGCCCTGCTGACCGGCAGTGGCGACGAAGCTCCGGGTGAATACATTCTGGCGACGGTGGTGGTGGCCACCCAGGGCAAGCTTGACCTGCCCAACATCTACTCCTCAGCCGACCTGCGCCAGGCCCTGAGCCAGATTGGAGCCATCTCCGGCGAAAACCTACTGGCAGTAGAGGTGCTCTGGACCCCGCAGCAGTCAGGGGAAACCCTCAGCGGTGATGAGCTGATCGCCCAGTACCCAGAGCTGAAGCTAATTTAGACCACCTATTGGTCTACAAACGTTGTAAAAAAAGCCCCTTGCTAAACAAGGGGCTTTTTTGTTTGGTATGAGCATGTCAGAGCCACCGCTCCGCTGGGGGCAAATCTCCTAGGGTCAGTTCGTTCAGATACCCCTATAGGAAAATTGGTGAAATCGTGGAGGGATTCAACGGGATGCGGCCCTATCGTTGAAACCAGTTTTGAAGCAGTTCGGGCGATCGCCACAGCAAATATCCCGCCAGGCCAAAGGTGCCCGTAATCAACCCCGTGGCCACGTAGCCCAAAATCATCATCACACCGTCGGCTTCGAGGGTGGCCACCACAAAGATCAAAATGCCGACCGTGGGGATGGGGTTGGTCAGGGGGATAGGGCTCATCAGCAGCACTGTGAGCCAGCTAATGCAGACGCCGTTGATGTGCCAGACCGAGGGGCTGGTCGCTAGCCCAGGCAGGCGGGGCCGCACAAACCGCTCGGTCACCCGCGTCACCCGCTTGAGGTTGCTCAGCACCTGCTTGGCCAGCACCGAGGGGAACTGAAACTGAGCCACTCGTTGGGGCAGCCAGGGCGATCGCCGCCCCACCGCCATTTGCAACGACAGCAGCAGACAGGCCGACCCCAAAATGACCGTAAACCCCGGCGGCATCGGAAACAAAAACGGCAGCACCAGCAGCCCAATCACCAGGCAAAAGCCCCGCTCGGCGGTTTCGCTCAGCACGTGGGCAAGGGTCAGCGGCTGCTGGGCTACACGCTCTAGCAGGGCTTTAATTTCCTGGGAAAAGCGGGGCTGGGGAGAGTCAGAATCCATAGCGGTGGTGAGGGGATGAGTTGGAATTAAAAAACGCTTTTAGACCCATTGGGCAAACCCGGCTGCTTGCGCCGTAGCGCCAGCTGAATCACCAGTTTTTCGGCCTCCAGCCAGACAAACATCAGAGCGCTGAAGCCAAAGCAAATTGCCAGTTCCATCGCCGATAGCGAATGCAGCCCAAAAAACTGCGCCAGGGGAGAAACGTACAATAACAACACCTGCAGGGCAGTGGTGAGCAAAACCGCACCCCACACGTAAGGATTTGACAAAGGATTGAGCTGGGCCGTTAAGCGGGTGTCTGAGCGGGCCGCCAGGGCGTGGCCCATCTGCGCCAGACACAGGGTAGTAAACACCATGGTCTTCCAAGTGTCGGGGTGGCCGGGGTAGCCGGGGGCGGTGGTATAGCGGTAGGCCCAGCCCATCAGCCCAATCGTTAGCACCGCCAGCAAAATGCCCACCCGCACCATGTAGGAGCCGAGGCCGCGGGCAAAAATGCTCTCGCGCGGATTGTGGGGCGGGCGCTGCATAACGTTAGGTTCCGCTGGTTCCATGGCCAGGGCCAGGGCGGGCACGCCGTCAGTGACCAGGTTCATCCACAGAATTTGCAGGGGCGAGAGGGGCACGCCGCCCAGGCCCATGATCGGGGCGGCGGCGATGGTCAGCACTTCGCCAATGTTGCTACCCAGGATGTATTTAATAAAGCGGCGAATGTTGTCGTAGACCACGCGGCCCTCTTCGGTGGCGGCGACGATGGTGGCAAAGTTGTCGTCGAGCAGCACCATGTCGCTGGCCTCTTTGCTGACGTCGGTGCCGGTAATGCCC
>DASQNN010000465.1:0-5414 GCA_035644955.1 Nodosilinea sp.
ACGCCAGAGGCACCCAAGTCTTCGGCGGCGGTGATCAGAGAGCGATCAATCCGCATCAGGCTGTTGAAAATTGGCGCAATCATAAAAATGATGTAGAGGTGCACCATGCCCAGCACCACCGCAAAATCGGAGTAGAGTAACCAGTCTAGGGGCTGTTGAATCAGGCCTACCCCCATCAACCCTTGGTTGACTAACCCGCCTCGCCCCAGCAGCGGCACCCACGAGATCATGCGAATGATGTTCGAGGTCCAGAAGGGGATGGTGCAGACTAAAAACAGCAGAATTTGCCACTCTAGCTTTGGCACATGAAAGGATAGAAAGTAGGCTACCGGGTACCCAATCAGCAGTGTTGCTAGCCACGTCAGGCCCAAAAACTTAAACGTATTTAAGTAGGTATTAAGCGTAACAGTGGTCAAGACGCCTCGATAGTTGTCAAGGGTAAAGGCTGGGGTCATCGAGTACCCGTTGAACTCCCAGAAGCTCACCACCCCAATCATGAGAATGGGGAACACCAAAAACATTAGAAATACCAACGTCTGGGGCGTAATTAGCGCGTAGGGCTTGAGTGTTTTCCAGGTTTCAGACATGGGGAGGGGGGTGATGGAGTGGGGAGTGATGGAGATAGGACGGTGGGGAGAATGGGGGAGGTGGGGAGGATAGGGAAGCTTAACGCTTCCCCAGCGCCCCTACCTTCCCTATCCCTTCATTTCTCCTGCTACGAGGCGATGAATTCGTTCCACTTCTGCACCAGGTAGGTGTTTTCTTCCATGGTGGAGTTCCAGCAGACGATGTTGCCAAAGCGCTCATCAAAGGAGCCGCCGTCGCGCACCACCCCCGACTTGGCCAGGGTCTTGCCGAAGGGATCGACCATATCTTCGGCGGCGGGCTTGCCTTCGTACCAGAAATCCCACTCGGCGGCGGACATAAACTTGCGGGCGGTTTCGGGGGCGGCACTGTAGTAGCCCTGGCGACCGAGGAATGCGCCTACCCAGCCGTCGAGCATCCAGTTGATGTACTCGTAGGCGGCGTCGAGTTTGACCCCCTCCAGATTTTTGGAGAGGCCAATGCCCCCGCCCCAGCCCCGGTAGCCTTCTTTAAGGGGGGCGTAGATGCACTCGGTGCCCTGGGACTGGACGGCGGTGACGGCGGGTGACCACATGGATTGCAGCACTACCTCGCCAGAGTTCATCAAGTTAACCGACTCATCGAACGTCTTCCAAAAGGCGCGGAACTGGCCGTTGCGCTTTTGCTCTTTGAGGATTTCGATGATTTGGTCAATTTCGGCGCGGGTCATGTTGCCCTTGTCGGCAAAGGTCATCAGCCCCAGCGACTCGGCGACCATGGCCGCGTCCATAATGCCGATTTGGGGAATGTCGAGGATGGAAGTTTTGCCCCTAAACTCGGGGTTAAACAGTTCGCCCCAGCTTTCGATGGTACGGCCCACCAGGTCGGGCCGATAGCCTAGGGTATCGGCGTTGTACTGGAAGGGAATCAGGGTGGCGTAGTCGGTGGGGGTAGCCGAAAACTCTTTGGAGTCGGGGCCGGTGAGGTACTGCACGCGGAAGGGGGCAGTACCCTGGGATTCTTCGACCGGCATGCCCTTAAACTCGCCGGTTCTAAAGAAGGAGACGATTTGGTCGTAGTTGGTAACGCGCTTAATGTCGATGGGCTGGAGGTTGCCGGAGGGCACTACCAGGGGCAGGCTGAAGTATTCGCCGTCGAAGATGTCGTACTGGCCGGGCTGGGTGATGGCGATCTGGTTGTTTTCTTCGGTGCTGAGGGCCCGCATGTCAAATTTAAAGCCCAGGTCTTCCTGGGCTTTGTCGCGGATGTCGTTGATCTGCGAGACGCCGGTACCGATCAGCCGCAGGGTGACGTCTTTGGTTTGATTGGTGTTGACCTGGGGGCCGGGGGCCGGATTGTTGGGGGTGCCTGAGGGGGAGGAGGCGCAGCGGGTAGCGGTGAGAAAGGCGCCAGCGGCGAGACCGGTGCGAATGACTTGGCGACGGGAAAACTTAGCCATGGTTAACAGTTCAATGAACAACGAAGGATTGTAGAGGGTGGGGAGGAGAACGCTAGATTGACCTGATGGGCCTAGTGGGGCAGAAAAACACAGTCGGCAGCGGCCCAGTCGAGTACGACCACCTGGCCTTCCTTGAAGGAGGTGGTGAGCCAGTCTGGGGTGCGGGCTTTGTAGAGCACCTCTAAGCCACTGCGCTCAAGCGCCAGGGAAATGCGGGTGACGTAGCCGGTAAACTCGATCGCAGTAATGCGAGCGGTGACCCGGTTGGTGGCGGGGCCGCAGACCGAGGTTTCGGCCTCGGCCAGAGATTTGATCTGCATCAAATCGGCCCGAATGCAGCAGGCGGCCTCAGAACCCACCTGGGCGTAATCGCCCAGGCACAGCAGGGTGCCCAGGGTCGGTACATCCATTTGAATGAGCTGCCCTTGGGTGTCTTGCACGGCGCTGGTGACGGTGCCGGCAAAAATGTTGTTGTCGCCGGTAAAGCGGGCCACAAACTTTGACAGGGGCTTGGTGAAAATTTCGGCGGGGGTGCCGACTTGATCGACCCGACCGTGATCCATCACCACAATTTGGTCGGAGAGGGCGTAGGCTTCGTCCTGGTTGTGGGTGACTTGAATGAAGGTCATGCCGAACTGACGCTGGAGCTTGCGCAACTCACCCCGCGTTTTGACCCTTAGACCCTCGTCGAGGGCGCTGAGGGGTTCGTCGAGCATGAGCACCTGGGGGCGGGTGACGAGGGCGCGGGCGAGGGCAACGCGCTGCTGCTGCCCCCCGCTGAGCTGGGCAGGCTTGCGATCGCTAAAACTGCTCAACCCCACCACCTCCAGCATTTCGCCGACCCGATGGTGCCGGTCTTGCTTGGACATGGCGCGCATTTTAAGGCCAAAATCGACGTTGTCCCACACGGTTTTGTGGGGAAATAGCGCGTAGTTTTGAAACATCATGGCGGTGTTGCGCTGGGTGGCAGGAATGCCGTTGATGCGCGTGTCACCAATGTAGATATCCCCTTCAGAAATATCTTCGTGGCCCGCGATCATACGCATAGTGGTAGTTTTGCCGCAGCCACTGGGGCCGAGCAAACAGGTGTAGGACCCAGCCGGAATATCGAGGGTAATGTTTTGAACCGCCGCAAACGAGCCGTATTTCTTCGTCACATCCCGCAGGGATACACCCTTTGCCTCTGCCTGAAGCTCTTCAGGCACCGTCTCAACGGTAAGCACAGGTTCAATCTGAATATCTTGCATAGTAGAGCCGTGATTTAAAGCCGTGTTGAGCGGAAAAACAGCTGGAGAAGAGCCAATCTCACCTCACCGGGTAGTCAGCCCACTTATAGAATTCTCTCTAAATGTATACTGTATGCAGAGATACACTTTAGTCATGAGGGCAGCGGGGCGAAATGTATTTCGCAACCATGTCATGTCTCCCCAGGAAGGTTTGTGGCCAAATTATAGGGCCAATGGAACTGGAATTTGTGAACCCTGACAAGCTGGTGCTGAGGCGATACAAAACTTTAAGCGATGTCTAAGGAAATATAACAAAGCTCTCTCAGGTCGCCTCTGGTCTTGAACAATTAAAGCATTGGGAAATGCCCTGTCGGTATTGATCCCTGACCTGGAATCTCGAGATTCTGGTTAAGTTTTATGCGTTTAAGTTTGCTTAATCGACCTGCCTGAATTTCCTCATAAATGCGCTACGAGATGCCCCACAGCGAGACATTTGAATGATTAACCTAATGCCGGAGGATGTGCGGCTGAAGGCCACGGCCCACAGCAAAGAAGATGCAATTAGGCAGGTGGGAGAACTGCTAGTTGCCAATGGGCGCATTCAGCCGGGCTACGTCGAAAGCATGCAGTTGCGGGAGAGCCAGGCCAACACCTACCTGGGCAACAGCATTGCCATTCCCCACGGCCAGCCGGCCAAGCGCGACCTGATCGTGACGACAGGCATTGCGGTGCTACAAATTCCCGCTGGGGTGGAATGGAACCCTGGGGAAATGGTGCGGCTGGTGGTGGGCATTGCGGCCAAGTCTGACGAGCATTTGCAGATTCTCACCAACCTTACCCACGTGCTGGATGACCCAGCGGCGGTGCAGGCGCTTGTAGAAACGGACGATGCTCAGGTAATTTGCGATCGCCTCACCGGCAAATCTTCCCCCAGCAGCAAGGGGCTCGATGCCGAAGGTTTTGACCAGTTTGTCGATGTCACCATCGACGCCCCCACCGGGCTCCACGCCCGGCCCGCAACGGTGTTTGCCGACCTGGCCAAATCCTTTAGTGCCGAGGTGCGGGTGCGCTACGGCGACCAGGTGGCCAACGGTAAAAGCCTGATGTCGCTGCTGAAGCTGGGCGTTGAGCGGGATGGCGTGGTGCGGGTGCTGGCCAAGGGCAGCGATGCCACCCAGGCGCTGAATGCGTTGCAACAGGCGGTCGAGGACGGGCTGGAGGAGGAGGAAGAAACCACAGCTGTCGTTTTAGAACTCCCGGCCTTGGAGTTGGAAAGTCGCGCTGTGGCTGCGGTGGCGGCATCTCCAGGACTGGCGATCGCACCCCTGCACCGCTTCCACCGCACCAAGCTGGAGTTTGCCGAGACCGCCAGTGACCCAACCGCAGAGCAGGATCGGCTGAGGGATGCGATCGCCCTCGCCGATATTGATTTAACCGACCTCTACACCACCATCAAAGAACGCTCTGGTAAGGCTAAGGCCGCGATCTTCCAGGCCCACCGGGAGTTTTTGGCCGATCCAGAGCTTCAGCAGGAGGCGCTGAACCGAATTCCGCCCAACCACAGCGCGCCCTGGGCCTGGCAGCAGGTGATTGAATCCAAGGCCAAGGAGCTGGAAGCGTTGGCCGACCCGGTGCTGGCAGGGCGGGCGGCGGATGTGCGAGATGTGGGGCAGCGGGTGCTGGCGCGGCTGGTGGGTGGGGGTGAGGCAGGGACGGGCCTGCCGGACCATCCTGTGATCTTGATCGCCGATGACCTAACGCCTTCGGATACCGCCGGGCTGGACCCGGAGAGAATTCAGGGGTTTTGCACGGCGGCGGGCGGGGCGACCTCACACACGGCGATCATTGCGCGATCGCTCAATATCCCCGCTGTGGCTGGGGCGGGTAATGGGGTGATGGAGTTGCGGGAGGGTGCGATCGCCATTCTTGACGGCGACAAGGGCCAGCTCTACGCCAACCCAACAGAAGCGGATCTGGAAAAGGCGAGGCAGGCGATGGGCGATCGCGCCCAGCTCCGCGATGTCGAGCAGCAAACCCGCTTCCAACCCGCCATTACCACCGACGGCTACCGCATTGAGGTGGTGGCCAACATCGGCGCACCAGCAGAAGCCGCTGCCGCCGTGAATGCCGGCGGCGAAGGGATCGGGCTGCTGCGGACGGAATTC
>DASQNN010000466.1:0-10298 GCA_035644955.1 Nodosilinea sp.
CTTCCCAATCGGTTTCAGCCGTGAAGACCAGGCCAAAGTGGCGGGGATAGATACCCTTTTGGGGCACCAAGTCGGTTGTGGTGTGGGCTACTAACTGATGGCCGTACAGATTAAGAATGAGCGAGTTAGGTGTTTCTCGCCCTGGCTCGCAGCCGAGACCGTTCACATAAAATTCTTTTGTGGTGGGAATATCGGCCACAGGAAAGGCCAGGTGAAAGAGGACGGTGGCAGAATCCATACAGGGAAGGAGCGAAGGGGACGAAGATGAAGCGACTAGGCTATTGCCTTATGATCGACTGCGTTGAGTAGGGTTTTGAGGGCGGTGTCCTCGGCCTGGCTAATCTGCTGGTCGAGCAGGGCGATGTGGAAGGCTTTGGACAGCACAAAGGCGGCTACATCGGGCTCTAGCTGCTCGGCCAAAAGCTCCACCGGCAAGGGCACCTTGAGGGCGCTTTGAATACCTGCCAGCATCGATTCTTCCATGCCTAAAGCCGCCAGCCTTAGCCGCAGGCTGGCCCATTCTTCAAGGGGGTTTTGGCCGCTGGCGTGGAGCATGGAGGCCAGCAGCCGCTGCACCTTGCTCTGCTGAGCGGAGGACATGGCCGTATAGGTAAGGGGGTCTTCTTCAGCCGTGATGGTTTGATCTTGGTTGAGGTTGTTGAGAATCTGCTGCCACTCGGCCTCAGTACACTGCTCGGGTTTGCCCACGCAGAGCGACACCTGAATGCGGCTGCCGGTGGTTTGCAGCTGGGTCACCTCCGCATGAATGCCCAGGTAGCCCAGCCATTGAGACACCATGCTCACCAGTTTGCTGCTGGCTGACTGGGCCTGGGTGAGCATTTGCACCTGGGTGCGCACCAGGGGGCGAACGAGCTGTACAAGCATGGGGCTGTCCTCAAAACCGCTTTATCTCAAGCCGCTTTGATCTTACACAACCCGTCAAGTCGGGGTGGTAGTGCAGCATGCCGTTAAGCCGCCGCCGGGTGAAGAGAAGCGGGGCAACCTTTAGCCGACCGGACCAAGGCGATCGAGGGGCCAAAACCGAAACCGAGCGCGGCCAATGATGTTTTGCTGGGGTAGGCCCCCCCACACGTGGGAGTCGTTGCTGTCGTTGCGGTTGTCGCCCATGACGAACACCTGCCCCGGCGGCACCGTCACGGGCTCCAGGGTGTAGGCCGGGGGCTCTAAAATATAGGGCTCTTGCAGCGGCTGTCCGTCTACGACCACTTGCCCCTGCTGCACCTCAATGGTTTGGCCAGGTTCTCCAACGATGCGCTTGATAAAGGCCTGACGGGCTTCGTAGCCCAGGCGAGCGAGCTGGGGCGGCGGGGCAAACACCACAATGTCGCCCCGGTGGGGGGGCTGCCAGCGGTAGCTAACTTTTTCGACCAGCAGGCGATCGCCAATGTGCAGCGTCGGATCCATGGAGTTGGAGGGGATATAGCGGGGTTCGGCGATCAGCACCCGCACCGCCAGGGCGATCGCCAGCGCGATCGCCAGCACCCGCAGGTTGCCCCACTGGCCATGCCACAGCGATCGCCACCGCCCCCCAGCGACAGGCTCTGAGTCTGGGCGATCGGCCTCGGTGGCGGGCGGTGTAGCCTGGTCAGATAGCTTAGGATCCATAGATGTGCAAACGACGATGGGCGGGTGACATTAACCCCTCGGCTTTAACCTTACAGGGAATCTAGGGGGAAAGGCCGCCACATCGCTCTCCTCTAAAACCGAAACTCTAAAATGGCCCCGGTGTTTTCGTTAAATTGCTCGTAGCTGGTAATGGCCCGCAGCGTAATTTGGTCGTTAATGCGGTAGCGCACGCTAAAGACAGCGGGGGTGACATTGGTAAACACCTTCTGCACCGACACCGAAATGCTGGGCGAAAAATTGAACCCGATTTCGCCACCGATGTCGATCGCCCCGCCCTGCTGGTTCCCTGGCGGCGAGGCCGAGAACAGGCGCAGATCGGTGCGCTCTAGGCCCGAGCCCAAAATATTTTGCAGGTTGTTAAGCAGGGCCGACCCGGCAAAGGCCAGCAGCCCCTGGAACCCGTCGCCCCCGCCCGACACGCTGCCCAGGGTAGACTCGAGGGCGGCCAAGAAGCCACCGCTAATCAGCGCCACAATTTCGCCCTCGGAGCGGGGTGGCGTGCTTTCCAGCTCAACGCCCTGCAGGTTGACCACGCGGCTGGCGCGGCCGTTGACCGTAGCCCGAATGCGCACAGTCTGCACTCCCGCCTGGGTCAGACCAAACTGGTCAATTCTAGACTCGC
This sequence comes from Nodosilinea sp., assembly GCA_035644955.1. Classification (GTDB taxonomy): domain Bacteria; phylum Cyanobacteriota; class Cyanobacteriia; order Phormidesmidales; family Phormidesmidaceae; genus Nodosilinea. The sequence goes on from DASQNN010000466.1 coordinate 2,270, forward strand.
TAATTTCGTTACGGGGAAAGGGGGTAGCCGTTGTTAAGGAAGCCCCAGCGGCGGCGCTGTCAGGCACTGCCGCCGACAGGGTGGCCACCAGGTAGGGGTCAATGGTTTCATCGAGGTCGCTAAACTCGGCGTAGTTTTCGTCGCCGGTGAGCCGAAACTCGGTGGTGAGCAGGTTGATGCGGCCCGAGGGCAGATTGATGCGGCCAACGGGCTTAATGGCGGGAGCGGTGCCGACTAAGTCGAGGCTGCCCTCCGCCCGCACATCGACAATGCCTGGAATTGCCAGCCGCACGTTGTCGGCTAAAACCAGCTGAAAATCTTCGAGCACTGGGGGAAGGGGGTCAAAAATGCTGGGCTCTCGCATGGGGGCAAAAGCCGGCGGGGTAGCGCCTGCTTCACCTAGCTCGGGCAGAGTCAGCAACCCGTTGGACAGCCGAACCTCGCCGTAGGCCAGCGGAGGGAGCAAAAATACACTGCCGCCCACCGTCACGTTGCCATCCACCCGTCCCCGATAGGTACCTGCGGGGTTGCGCAGGTCGAGGGCAATGTTGTCGAGGGTGACGCGAAAGGGGTTGGCTGCACCGGAACCACCGGCTTCGGCAAGGCGGCTGCCGTTGCTAAATAGCCCTGGAGCCAGGTCTTGCACCGAGGGCAGCAGCTTGAGCGTGCCATCGGCGACCACCTTACCGTTGCTGAAGTCACCCTGCAGGTTTTGGAAATCGAGCTCCAGGCCGTTGGTATAGACGGACCGGGCCAGGTCAGCGGCGGGCCGCTCCACCACTTGAACGCTGCCCCGCATGTTGGTTAACGGTTCGGGCAAGCTGCGGGCGCTGATTGTTACCCCCTCGAAGTTGGCGGCGCCCGTCACGTTGAGGGTCGTGAGTGCCTCTTGAATCGGCCTATCGGTGGGCCAGCGCCCCTGGACAGCTAGATTGAGGTTGGCCGGTCCCGCCTCCCAGGTAATGGCCTGGGTGAACAGATTGACCAAGGCAAACCCGTCATCCCGCATTCTGAGATTGATGTCGACCGTATCGGTGGCGGGCTGCTGGCTCAGGCCGGGTAAGGTCAGCGGCACACTGGCCACCAGCCGCAGCGGATCTTCGACCTGATCGTCGACAGCGACCCGGCTGATGAGGTTGAGGCGAGCGTCTTCGTACCGGAAGTTAGCGGTGGCCAGATCGATGGTGTTGCGGTTGATGGTGGCCTCATTGACCGCTAGTTGACCCCGCACCTGGGGGTTGGCGAGGCTGCCAGTCAGGGTGGCTCCCAGGTTCATCAGGCCGTCGAAGTTGTCGGGCAGCCGCAGGGGCTGGCGCAGAGCATTCACTGGAACATCGCTGACTTCTAATCGCAGGGTACGGGCTTCGGGATCGTTGGGGTCAAGGCTGAAGTCGCCGTTGAGGGTGGCGAGGGCGACCCCCTGCTGAGTGGTGGCCGAAAAGTCCGAAAAGTTTGAGCGCAGGCTGACCGGGTTAAGCCGAACGACGCTGTCCTGGTAACTGCCCTGAGCAATCACCTCGTCGACGCGGTAAACAGCCCCGTTGCTGCCGTCGGGGTTGCCCCATACCCAGTTGGCCCCGGCCAGGTCAAAGGTGACGTTGAGAGCGTCGGGAATGGCTCCGCTGGCGGTGACGGTGCCCGAGAAAGCGCCGGTCAGCTCCTCTAGGGGGGGCAGAGGGGCGGCTTCGGCTCGGTCAGCCAGCATGTCTTGGAGCTCTTGCACTTCGGCCAGGCGGCGCAGCTGGTCGAGCAGACTGGCGCGGCGATCGCCCACCGGCTGAACCTCTTCCAGGGAGGCCACATCGGCCTCGGTGGCTGGGCGATACCAGTCGGGCGGCCTGAGGACATTCAGCCGAAAATCGGACTGATCAAAAATCAGCAGGGTTTGCAAAATGTCTTGGAGCTGGCCGTTGTCGACCACCAGTTCGCCGTTAATCTGGGGAGTATCGCCCAGGGTGTAGGTGCCGCTGGCCAGGTACCGACTCAGCCCAGAGGCCGACTCAAGCACCACTCCCGCCAGCCCCACGACGTTGTTGGCGTAGGTAACCGTACCCTGTAAACGGCTGTAGCGGGTCACTTCCAGGGGGCGTTCGGGAGCGGCGGGGTCAATGGCGGCCGCGATCGCGGTTTCTGGGGCCAGCCGGAGATAGCTAATGCTTGGGTCTTGGACGTCGAAGGTGGCCTGCAGGGTGGGCTGGCGCAGGTTGGCGACAATCTCGGCGGAGGTGACCAGGCCGCCTAGAGTGCCAAGGCCGGTAGCGCCCGACTGCGGCAGTCTCAGGTCGCGAAGGGGCAGATTTTCAAGGGTGGCGTAGAGGGTGTCGGCTTGGGTGTAGCCTTCGGCCAGGGCCTCGCCGCTGCGCACTTCAAAGGCCAGGTCGCGTTCGCCCGCGGCGGTGGCCACATAGACGCGATCGCCCCCGCCGGTCAGATTGACTGCCAGAGGGCCGCCCTGGGTGTAGGCAACGGGGCCAGTGAGGGGGGAGGCGAAGGCCAAATCTCCGGCGGTCAGACCCACCAGGGAAGCATTACCACTGAGAGCCAGGGCGCCGGGACGACCCCGCAGCCGGCCGTCAAAAAAGGCGTTGCCCCTGAGGGGAATGATCTGGGGCAGGGGCAGTGCCGCCAGGCTAAACCCTTCGGCGTTGAGATTGAGATCGAGGTTGGCAATGGTGGGCGCCCCTGGGCCGCTGAGCTGCGGCGTGATCAAGCCGTTGGCCTGCAATCCGGCGGTGCTGGCCCGCTGCACCAGGATCGACTGGCCGTTCCAGGTCAGGTCGGCGGTGAGGGGCTGGCGCACCTGGGCCAGCTGGGGGGCGCGGGCTGCCGCCGTCGCCAACCCGTCCGATAGGGTCAATTGCCCTTGCCCCCTCACGCTGGCCAAGTTCAGGGCATCGGTGCTGCCCGTCAGCTGAAAGCGGCCCTCGGCGGTGCCCTGCAGGTCGGGGGCAAAGGCCGCCGTCTGTAGGTTTTGGCCCCGCAGGTCGGCGACCCACTGGCCCCCGTTTAGGGTGGCACGACTGTTGACAATTCCGCCAGCATCCAGCACCGCCTGACCGACCCCCTGCCCCTGAATGCCCCTCAGTCCGCCACCGCCCAGGGTGCCGCCTAACTCAGCCATGCCGTTGACCACCCCAGCGACACCAATCCCCAGCTGGTCGAGGCGTAAATCGGCGGCCCGCAGGGTAGACTCCCACCGACGGCTGGTGAGCCCCAGGGTGCCAATGCCGGCCACGGTGCCCCCCGCCACCTGCACAAAGGTATCGGTAAACCGCAGGGTGTCATCGCCGGCCAGGCTGATCGTGCCCTGGGCAGGGTAGGTGCCCATGGGTGCCCGCCAGCGGGCATTGCCCACCAGCTGCCCAACCGGGCCAGAGATGTCGGCCTCTAGGGAGACCGGCCCTAGGGTAAGGGTTTCGGGCAGGCCGTAGGGCCGACCAATGGCGTCGCCAGGCAGGCGATCGCCGCTCATCGTCAGAGCGAGCTGTCCCGGTTGCCCAAAGGTGTAAAGGCCACTGCCGGTCAGCACTCCCCCGTCCTGGGGCAGGGCCTGAAAGCTGTCGATGATCAGGTTGGGTGATTGAAGGGTGGTGTTGATTCGAAGATCGGCAAAGGCCACCTGATCTACTAAAACGAGGCCTTGAGACCTCACATCGGTGCCAATGACAGGCCGATCCAACGGCCCGGTCATGGCGACATCGGCGACAAAGGTGCCCGTCATAGCCACCGGCAGCGCCGTGTCGAACAGCTCAGCGGCCTGGGTCGCCGTAAAGGGGTTGACTTGGCCCCTGAGGTCGTAGCCAGTGTCAAAATCCATGGTGCCACCCGCCGCCGCGGTCAGGTCTCCCAGGCTGGCGGTAACCCCTTCAAACTCAATCGATCGACCCTGAAACCGCATATCGCCCTGGAGGTTTTGCAGGGGTTCGGGCAGCCCCCTAGTTATGAGAGAGGCTTGCTCTACCTGCGCCAGGCCAACAATGCGCGTCGGAATGCCCCGACCGCTTTCAATATCTACCTGGCCGCTGATCAAGCCCGTAGGAAACTGAACCGGGAGCGGATTGTCTAAAAAGGAGTCAATCAGGGGCATGATGTCGGTTGCCCTGGCCTCCTGAGTGCGGAAGTTGATTTTGGCCTGTAGGCCGGGGCCTGGCACCTCGGTGGCATCGGCGCTGGGGCTGGGGGCATCTTGAGGCGGCGGCAGCAGTACCGCGCCCTTGACATTCAGGCTGCCACCCTGGAGAGAATTGCCGCTCAGCGCTAAATCTAACTGCTGGGTTTCGAGGGGAGAATTTGGATCTTCAGGCACCTCAACCAGGGCGTTGCTGAACTGGAGCTGCCCCTGAATGTCGCCGATCGCAACCTTTACCGGATCCGCATCACCCGCAATGTAGGGCACCATGGTCAGCTGCCCATCCTTGACATCTAGGGTACTAAGCCTGACGTCAACAAAGGGATCGCGATCGCGGTCTCGATCCGGCAGATTGATCTCGAGGTCAAACCATTGGCCTTCGGCATTTTGCTCTAGGTAAAGCTCCCCCTGTTCTAGGGTCATGCTAAGGGGTAGCTCGCGCCGCCACAGGTCGAATAGTCTAAACCGCACCTCAACCGCTGCCAGCGTTAGCGTATCGGGATCGGTCGGCGTCGCCGGAATAGTCGACGGCCCCAGCCGCACCCCCGACAGCCTTATCTGCTCCACCGGCCCCAGCTCTACGGGGCGGCTGAGCACCTCAGACAACTCGCTCGACAGCCAGGGCACGAGGTTGTTGCGGCTCCAAAGCCAGCCCACCAGTGCTGTTGCGCTGCCCAGCACCAGTAGCCCACCCACCGCGATACCGGCCGCCATCCAGCGCCTGCTGCCTGATTTTCGCTCCTGGGCAGGTTCTGGCTCTTCCAGCTCGGGCTCTTGGGCAGATTCTAGTTCTTGATCAGACTCTGGTTCTTGAGAAGGCTCTGATTCTTGAGAAGGGGTCATACCCGTTTACGCCACCGCAGAACACCCACCAATAGTAATGAACTCCCTGACTTCTGCCTACCACCCGCAATCAACTGATGGATTTCGTCAAGGAAGGCTTACACCACACCCCAATAGATCTAGTTAACTCCAAAGTGTAGACGGCTGCAGAAGCAACTTTGTTCACACCGCGATCGCCCGGTAGAGTAAACAGGTAATGCTGTTTGTGAGATAGGGCCATGGTGGTGTACGTGCTGTTGTTTAATGCCCGCACCGACAACGAGGGCATCCACGCTGAAACCGTGAATGGGCAAAATTTGATTTTAATGTTTGAGCACGAGGACGACGCCATTCGCTACGCCCTCATGCTCGAGGCCCAAGACTTTCCAGAAGCTACCGTGGAAGGCTTTGAGCAACCCGAAATTGAAGAATTTTGTGAATCGGTCGGCTACGGCTTTCGCCTCGTTCCCGAGGGGACGCTGGCGGTGCCCCCCGATCAAAATCTTGAGGAACACCTCTGGAACCCGGATCAACCTGACCAGCCCGGCCAGCCTGAGAGTGGGCCCCCAGCGGAGTCGGCCTCAAGCCTCTCCCAGACTGAGCTCGATCGCATGCGCCAGCAGCTTGAGAAATTGCTCTAGGGTTTTGCGCCAGGTGCGCCATCCTCTACATTAGCGAGAGTGTTTATTGCCCTTGGGATGTCGCCCGTGCCCGCTCATTCTCCGCTTCATTCTTCGTCAGACCCCGCCGATCGCGGCCATTTGCTAACCGAACAGGCCAACCCCCGCAGCGCCCAGCTCGACCAGCTCAACGCCCTGGAACTGGTCGACCTGTTTAACCAAGAAGACCAGCGCACCCTAGAGGCCATTGCCGGGGCGCGCACGGCCCTGGCGGCGGCCATCGATGCCACCGCTGCCGCCCTGGGCCAGGGGGGGCGGCTGTTTTACGTGGGAGCCGGCACCAGCGGGCGCTTAGGGGTGCTCGATGCGGCGGAGTGCCCGCCCACCTTTTGCACGCCCCCGGACCTGGTGCAAGGCATTATCGCGGGTGGAACCGGGGCGTTGGTAAAAAGCTCCGAGGGGCTTGAGGATGTAGCCACAGACGGAGCAGCGGCGATCGCCGATTGCAACCTTCAGCCCCAGGATGTGGTGGTGGGCATTACCGCTGGGGGCACTACCCCCTACGTACAGGGGGCGATCGCGGCGGCCAATCAGCGGGGAGCCACTACCGTCTTGATCGCCTGCGTACCCGCCGACCAGGTGCCCACCGAGGCCGACATTGACATTCGCCTGCTGGTGGGGCCAGAGCTGCTGGCGGGGTCAACCCGACTCAAGGCGGGCACCGTGACCAAAATGGCCCTCAACATTCTCTCGACGGGGGTTATGGTGCGCCTGGGCAAAGTCTACGGCAACCGCATGGTAGATGTGGCGGTAACCAATACCAAACTGCGCGATCGCGCCCTGCGCATTCTCTGTGACCTCACCGATTTAGACCGCGAAGCCGCCGCCACCCTGCTCGATCGCAGCCACCAGCAGGTAAAGCTAGCGCTGATGATGCACCTGGGCGGTTTGGATGCCGAAGCGGCCGCCGAGCGGTTAGCCGACCACGGGGGGCAGCTGCGGCGGGCGCTGGAGCAGGAATGAGGGAGAGGAGCTAGGGCGGTGAGGGGTTAGAGGGGTGGGGCGCTAGATAGTGGATGATAGCTCGGGGTGAGGGGGGTCGGCTTCATCCATCCAGGCGCGATCGAGGCGGGCACCGTCGAGCTGCGCGATCGCCAGATTTGCCCCGCGCAGGTTGGCCCCGGTGAGGTCGGCTCCCCGCAGGTCGGCCCCGGTGAGGTCGGCCCCGCGCAGATCGGTATAGCTAAGGTTGGCGTTGCGTAGGTCGGCGCAGCGCAAGATGCTCTGGTGCAGGGTGGCCAGGCGCAGATCGCTCCAGCGCAAATCGGCCTCCACTAGATTGACGCGGCTGAGCTCAGCGCGAATCAGCACCGTACGGGCCAAGTTGACCCCTGCCAGACTGGCTCCTTCCAGATTGGCCCGCCACAGGTTACAACCGCTGAACGTGGCCCTCGTTAGCACCGCCTGCTGCAGGTTGACCGATACCAGGTTGGCTTGGCTCAGGTCAATACCGGGCAGTTCTATCCCCGGCATCCAGGCTTCGTGGAAGTCAAGATGACTAAAATCGCGACGCCCGGCAGCGTATAGCTCTAACACCTGAGCCATTGTTATGGTAGTGGACTGGCAATCCATAGGACGTTCTTCACCTATCCGACACTACTTCAACCTGTTCTGTGACCCGTTTGGATAACGCAGTCTCACTCCCTCAGGAGCGAAAAGCCTCAGTACCTTGCTTAATAGTGCCCTCTTCGTAAATTAATGTAACAATTTCTCATCCCTGTTGCAAGGCGCAGGTTAGTAGCCCAAGCCTTTAAGGCTTGACCAATGGATGATTTCTGAGCGGAGCGGGGGACGCTCAAGGAGTTGTTTGCCGCCAAAAATATGATTTACCCGCCCCCGTTTCTGGAGGGTGGCCGGAGTCTCAACATCCCACCGCATCGACCCCTGGGCACGCTTACAGAACGGCTCTGTAATCAGGTCAGGGGCACTAACAGCCCTGGTGGTCGTGGCTAAAGCCCTCACCCTATAGCCACGACCACCAGGGAGTTTACTCCCTGACTCACGGCGCAAGTCTGTTTAAGCAAACTGGGGTGGCCAGTCCTTAATTCAAGGGATTGCCCCCCTAAATCTGGCTCACCGGCGTTGCTGCATGCAGGTATGAACCAAAACTGTAACGTCTCTTGTAGGGGCAAACGGCCGTCATTGGAGCAAACTTAAGGTTCTTAGGACGAGACTAGGGAGTATACCTATGAGCATATTGGGTTGTAGTTGGACTTAAGCCCATGGCCCAAAGTCGCCCGTTTAGTGATGCCAATCCAGACTTACGCCGTCGCCCCCAGTTTCCTAGTCCGCCTATTGCTGAGGTAGAACGTCAGCTGTGGCAATGGCTCTCACCAGCCACGTTCAAGCCCACGGCTGGGGAACGCAACACCGATGGCAAACGCCTCCGCAACCGGCT
>DASQNN010000467.1:0-21594 GCA_035644955.1 Nodosilinea sp.
ACCAACCGCTTCAGATCCCATTCCCAGGGGCCGGGGTAGGTTTCGTCAAAATCGTTGATGGCAAACACCAGGTTGCGCTCGGCGGAGGCAAACACGCCAAAGTTCGACACATGCATGTCGCCACAGGCCTGCACCTCAATACCAGTGATTGGCGCTGAGGCAATATCGGCCATCATTACCGCTGCCGAGCCCCGCAAAAAGGCAAAAGGTGACGCCAGCATACGCCCGTAGCGAATCGGTACCAGGCTTTGCAGGCGGGTTTGGGCCTGGGCCTTGAGAATGTCAACCGGGTCAGGGCGATCGGCAGGGGGGTGATACTCCCCCAGGTCAGAGCGCTTTACCTGCTGGCGTAGTGCCTTGCCCGCCGCCAGGCGATCGGCCACCGACAGGTAGTCTTGGCTGGCCTGCTCGGCCAAAAAGAGGGAGGCCGGAGAATTGACTACGGACATAGGAGCGCAACGGCAAACGGCTAACCCGTAGGTTAGCACCGGCAATAGTGGTTACTCGTTGCCCAGGCAAAACTTCTACCGCTCGACCTATGCCGGCCCCAGAGCTGTCTTAAAGGTGTCCTATACAAGTCCAGCTCGGGATCTGAAGTTTTCCCACCGGCAAAACTCCATTTCTGGACTTGGATTTGGTTTAGATCGACCTAGGGTTAACCTAAATCTGTCCGGCGGGCAGATCGACGGCGGCTCGAAAGGCATCCCAGCCCAAAATATCGTGCAGCAGCGCCCGGTAGCCTCCCACGTTTGGATGCAGACCATCGGCGGAAACAAGCGGCAGCCACCAGGGTTCGCCCCGGCCCAGCCACAGATTGAGTACATCCAGGTAGGGAATGTTGAGGCTGGTACAGGCCAAGCGGGTGGCCTCGCGGTAGCGCCACTGGTCGCTGTGGGTGTAGTAGAGCACCTCCGAAAAGGGCATGGCCTGCTCATTCACCGGAGTCATACCCACAAACAGCACCGGGCACAGCCGGCGGGCCTGGGTGAGCAGGTCGTTCATCTGCTCCTGAAACGCATCGAAGTCGGTGCGGTTGCGCCCCAGACTATTGCCGACCCGAGCCGAGTCGTTGATGCCCACCGACAGCACAATCAGATCGGGCACTCGATTGCGAATTTCCCCCCGATTGCGAAACTCGTGGTCAAGGCGCTGCTGAACCTGGCTAACGCCGTCACCGCGCACCCCCAGGTTGTAAAACACGGCTCCCTCGCGCCCCGGTGCCATCGTCAAGCGGCGCAGGCGCTCGACCCAGCCGCCCCCCTCGGGGTCACCAAAGCCGTAGACCAGGCTGTCGCCCAGCACCAGCACCTTTTGGGGATGGGGCTGCTTGAGAATAATCCCTGAGGTATGGCTGGGGTGAGAAGCAAGCATAGGGTACCTAGCGCAGAGAGGGCGCCGAACGAATTGAACTGGCTGGTTGAACTGAGCTGGTTGAACTGGACTATAGAGAGATTTGTTTTAAATTGTTTACATATTACCCTTTGGGGTGACGAGTGCCAGGGACAAACCTTTACCTTCACCACAAAAAGGGCGATCGCCAAAGCCTGAAGCTTGCTCCTTTGCTTTAGGCTGTAGGTGGCCATCAAGGTTGCGCCTCTATGGCCGCGCCTCTACCGACCTTAGCCAACAGTAAGCAGACCTATGGAGTACGGAGTAGCACCAGGTGGCGAACCCACCACCAAGAGCTGGCTAGCCCGCTGGTGGGAAAAGCTCAGCCCCATGGCTCAGTCTGTGCTGGTGCTGTTGGCCACTCCCCTGGTGGTGCTCAACGTGTGGGCGGTGTCGGTTATTTTTGGCTACTTTCGCTCAATTTTGGTGACCGTGCTGATTGCAGGCCTGCTGGCCTTTTTGCTCAGCTACCCCATGGGTCGCCTCGAAACCCTTGGGCTCAAGCGCGGCCTGTCGGCCACCCTGGTGCTGGTGCTGGCCCTGGTGGGGTTTTCGGGGCTGGCCATTATCGTGCTGCCCTTTGTGATCGACCAGGGCCAGCAGCTGGTGGTGCGCCTGCCCGACTGGTTTGACTCGGGCAAAACCCAGCTCATGGTGCTCGACGGCAAGCTGACCGAATGGGGCTGGCCGATCAATCTCGACGTGCTAATTACTCAAACCAGCGATCGCCTCAAGCGCGAAATTCAGTCGATCGCTGGGGAAGCCCTCAACCTCACCATCAACGTGGCGGTGTTTACTGCCAACAAGCTGCTCGACGTGGTGCTCACCGTGGTGCTCACCTTCTACCTGCTCCAGCATGGCGAAGAGGTCTGGGAGGGGGTTGTGGGCCTGCTGCCCACCCGTTTTCGGCAGCCGTTTTCAGAGACCTTGCGGCAGAGCTTTCGCAATTACTTTTTGGGCCAGTTCATCGTTGCCAGCTGCTTTGGCACCGCCCTCACCATTATTTTTGGGCTGCTCAACGTGCCCTTTGGTTCGCTGTTTGGCCTTACCGTGGGGCTGCTTGCCCTGGTGCCCTTTGGCGGCACCGTGGGGGTGATCATTGTCACCCTGCTGGTGGCCCTGCGAGACATCAAAATCGCCATCCCTATGCTAATTTCCGCCGTTGTGGTGCAGCAGCTGGTTGAAAACGGCGTCGCTCCTCGAGTGCTGGGCAGCGTTACCGGGCTCAACCCCTTTTGGGTATTTATCGCCATTTTGTCGGGGGCCAGGGTGGGCGGTCTGCTGGGGGTGATTGTGGCCGTGCCTGCCGCCGTCATTATTAAAGAAGCCCTGGTCGCTCTGCGCCACGACTACCCCGATACCCCGGACCCTGAAACAGCCCTTAAACCGGGTCAGCGTTCATCTCAGACCAAGGCGACGGCCCTTCCCTAAGGATCGCCCAACGCGCCAGGCTCCCCAAACATTCCGCTGGAACCGAAAACTCTCTTAGAGCACGCCCCGGCGACCGTTGGGCATCACCGTAGACCAGTTGGTGCGGGCAGTGGACAGCTGCTCATCGGAAATTAAGGCCCCGGTCAGATCGGCGCCGCACAGGTTGGCGCCCCGCAGGTTGGCATTGGACAGGCAGGCGTGGGCCAGGTTGGCCCCGCGCAGGTCGGCCCCTTCCAAGTTGGCGTAGTGAAAGTAGGCTTTGACCAGCTTGGTGTTGCGCAGGGTGGCCCGGCTGAGGTTGGCGCGGCCAAAGTTGGCGCTGCTCAGGTCAGAGCCCTGAAAATTGGTGCGGGGCAGCTGTGACTGGTTAAAGTTGGCCTCGGCCAGCAGGGTGCGCTGCAGGTCGAGATCTTTGAACGTCTGCAGCGAAAAGTCGCGCCGCCCCTTGGTGTACTTTTGCTTGACATCTTCTGAGGAGAGCACGGTGGCGGTCACCTTGGGCGGCAGGGGTGTCGGCGACCCGTTGCGCGCCGGCACTAGAGGTGTGCTCTTGGCTCCAGAATGCGATCGCTCGCGGCGGGCGCGAATTGCCGCCGCCATCCGCGACGAGGGGGACCCACCGGAATGGCTGATACCCGGCTGGGAAGAGGGGCCACTGGCCGGTCCGTGCCCATTGGAAAACCCGTTGGTGGTAGCCCCCGCCGCGGAGGGAAACGCCATATTTTGCGCCAGGCTCTCCATGTAGGGCTCTAGATCGAGGTCGCGATGGATCGCTTCCACGGTTTGGTAGCGGTGCTTCACCGAGATTTCCAGCATTTTTTGCAGCACACCGGCAAAGTGGTCGCTAATGTGCACATGCTCGCGCCACAGAAGTTCGCCGGTGGTGGGATCGTAGTTGAGATCCTTGGGGGCTCTGGCCGAGAGTAAGTAGACGCAGGTTACTCCCAGGGCGTAGATGTCGCTGGCGTACACCGGGCGCATGGCCATTTGCTCGGGCGGCGCGTAGCCGGGGGTGCCAATGGCGTAGGCCGTGAGGGCGGTTTGGTCGGAGTTGGCGGCCTGGGCTGGATTGACCTTGTCTTTGACCGCGCCAAAGTCAATCAGCACCAGCTTTTTATCCTGGTCGCGGCGAATGATGTTGGCGGGCTTGATGTCGCGGTGAATGACGTGGTTGTCGTGGACGTACTGCACCATCGCCAGAATTTCGCTCAAGAACTGCTTTACCCCTGCTTCGGTAAAGGGGCCGCCGCGCTTGACCTCCTGCTGTAGGGTCAGGCCGTTGATGTATTCCTGCACCAAAAAGAACTCCTGCCCGCTCTCGAAGTAGTCGAGCAGGCGGGGCAGCTGAGGATGGTTGCCGATCATGCCGAGAATTTTGGCTTCCCGCTTAAACAGCTCACGGGCCATCTCGAGAATGTGGGGAGCCTCAGCGGAAGGGCGCAGCTGCTTGATCACGCAGGGGGGTTTGCCCGGCAGCAGCTCATCGCGGGCCAGAAAGGTAGCGCCAAAGCCGCCGCGTCCCAGGGCGCGAATCATCCGATACCGGCCCCGCAGCAGCAGCTCGGCCCCACAGCTCTGACAATGGCTGACCGTGGGGGGGTTCTTAGGCTTTGAACAATCGGGTTGGATGCAGTAGCTCATGCGGCCCAGGATGGTGGATATCAAGACGAGGCCCAAAGGCTACGCCTGGGGGTGAGTTAACCAGCAGCGGGGCAGTTTAGATGGGGAGCCACAACACCGACAACGCGGGAGTTGTGAGGGCCGGCCCCATGCGGTAATGCCACATTACCCCAATTGTTCCCTCTTTCCGAGAGGGGTTATAGCATTCACCCACGGGATATATACTTCGCCCCAAAATGGCGGTGAAATGTAAAAAGTCGATGAACCCTTGATCCCCATCCTCCGTTGTGCGCCAGCGGCGTAGCAGGGCTGGGTTTGCCCTTGGGTAGATGCAATGCCCACGGGGTAGAATATTTGGGCAATAAACCACAGTGTTCTAGCTTTTCTAACGGTCACACCAGCCCCACCATGCGCATATCTCTAAACTGGCTCAACGAATACGTCAATGTCCAGCTCTCTCCCGATCAGCTAGCCGACGCCCTGACCATGGCCGGCTTTGAGGTAGAAGACATTGAAGATAGACGCACCTGGGCCGATGGCGTGGTGGTTGGGCGAGTGGTAGAGCGCAGCCCCCACCCCGATGCCGATAAGCTCAGCGTCTGTGTGGTCGATATTGGCCAACCGGAGCGGTCAACTATTGTGTGCGGCGCCGCCAACGTGCGGGCCGATATCTACGTGCCGGTGGCTACGGTAGACACCTACCTGCCCGTGGTCGATCTCACGATCAAGCCGCGCCAGCTGCGGGGGGTGCCCTCCGCCGGCATGATCTGCTCCCTGGCCGAGTTGGGGTTGGCAAAGGACTCTGAAGGCATTCACATTTTTGCCGCTGAGGCGCTGGAGCTGGGCCAGGACGTGCGCCCCCTGCTGGGCCTTGACGACGTCATTTTAGATGTCACTTCCACCGCCAACCGGGCCGATGCGCTGAGCATGGTAGGCATTGCGCGGGAAGTTGCCGCCATTACCGGGGCCGAGCTACGCCTGCCCGTCACCCAAGCATCGGCCATAGCCGACGGGGCGGCGCCGGCCATCTCCCTCACCGACGAGAAGGCCTGCCCTATCTACATCGGTACGGTGCTGGAGACTATTGCCCTCGGGCCCTCGCCCCAGTGGCTTCAGCAGCGGCTGCAGGCGGCGGGCACCCGTCCTATTAATAATGTGGTGGATGTCACTAACTACGTGCTGCTGGAGTGGGGCCAGCCCCTCCACGCCTTTGACCGCGATCGCCTGCTGACCACCGGGGCAGAACTCGCTCTGGGGGTGCGCTACGCCCAGCCCGACGAAACCCTGGTCACGCTGGATAGCCAAAAGCGTCAGCTGCAGCCCGAGACCCTGTTGATTACCGCCAACGACCAGCCCGTGGCCCTGGCCGGGGTGATGGGCGGCGAAGCCACCGAAGTGCATGATGGCACCCAGGCCATTCTGCTAGAGGCGGCCTTCTTTGACGCGGCGGCCATTCGCAAGTCGGCCCGCAGCCAGGGGTTGCGCACCGAGGCCTCGGCCCGCTACGAGCGGGGGGTAAACCCGGCCGAGCTGGGGCTGGCCTGCGATCGCGCCCTGCAGCTGCTGCAAGAGCTGGCCGGGGCCACCGTGGTGGCCCAAACCACCGGCACCACGGCCCTGGGGTCCGCCCTACCCGAACGGGTGCTGACCCTGCGGCTGAGCCGGGTGGCCCAGCTGCTGGGGCAGGTGGTCAACCTGGGCGACCAGCCCCAGGACCTGCCTGCGGCCACCATTCAAAAACTGCTGGAAACCCTAGGCTGTCAGGTGGCCCCCAGCAACGATCCCGGCGTGTGGGCCGTGACGGTGCCCCCCTACCGCTACCGCGACCTGGAGCGCGAGGTGGATCTGATTGAAGAAGTGGCTCGCCTCTACGGCTACAACCACTTTGCCGATACCCTGCCCCAAAAGGCCATTGGGGGCTATTTGTCGCTCGAAGCGGCCCTGAGCCGGCGGCTGCGGGAGGCCTTTCGCGCGGCGGGGCTAACGGAGCTGCTGCACTACTCGCTGACCAAGCCGATCAGCGATCGCCAGGTCACCCTGGCCAACCCCCTGTTTCCTGAATACTCTGCCCTGCGCCAGGATCTCGTAGACGGCTTAATCGACGCCTACGCCTTCAACCTCAACCAGGGCAACGGCCCCCTCAACGGCTTTGAGATCGGCCACATCTTCTGGCAAGACGATGACGGCATCCACGAGGCCGAGGCCGTGGGTGGCATTGTGGGCGGCGACGGGCGATCGAGCCAGTGGACCACCAGTGGTCAAGAGCAACCGCTCACCTGGTACGAGGCCAAGGGCATCTTAGACAGCGTATTCAGCCGCCTGGGCCTGACGGTTGACTACCGCGCCGACCGCACCGACCCCCGCTTTCACCCCGGACGCACGGCCTCGCTGTGGGTGCGGGGGCGGCTAGAGCTGGGCCGGTTTGGCCAGCTGCATCCCCAGCTGCGCCAGCAGCGTCAGCTGCCCGCCGAAGTGTACGTGTTTCAGCTCAACTGGTCGGCGCTGGAGACCTGCCTGGTGCCGGTGCTGCAAAAGTCGGTCAAGTTTGCGGCCTACTCGACCTTCCCGGCCAGCGATCGCGACCTGGCTTTCTACGCTCCCCTGGCGGTTTCCGTCGCCGACCTGCAAACCGCCATGGGCAAAGCCGGGGGCAAGCTGCTGGAGTCGGTCGCCCTATTCGATGAATACCGGGGCGAAAGCGTGCCCGAGGGGCAGCGCAGCTTGGCCTTTCGCCTGGTCTACCGCTCCCCCGACCAGACCCTGACCGACAACACCGTTGACCCCGTACACCAAAAGGTGCGCGCCACCCTAGAAAAGCAGTTTGGGGTCACCCTGCGCAGCTAGGAGTGTTCTAGAAAGCAAGAATAGTAGGGGCAAACACCGTTTGCCCCACTCAGCCGAGGGAAAACCCACAAGCATTTGGTCTAAACAGGCAGCACGGCTCCCAGCAGCGCCGTCACCAAAAAGGTAGCGCCAACGCCGCAAATCACTAGCCCAGCTTGCTGCACGTAGACCGCATTCGTCCGCTGGACGAGTTGCCGCCCCATCCCAAAGGCGGCGATCGCGATGCCCATCTGCACCGCCGTAAACCCGGCCAGGTAGGCCACCAGGGGCATGGTTTGGGCCCCAAAAATGGCCTCCCCGTAGGCAAAGCCGTGAAATAGACCCGCGATCGCCCCCAGACAGGTAACCACAGCACTTTGGGGTCGATCTTTCAGCGCCAGCAGTACACCAAAGCCCAGCACCGAACCAGCAATAATCAGCTCAGCCAACGGTAGCGTGATCTCGGCCAGGTGCAGCCCCGTGCCGACCATAGCGGCCAGCACAAAGACCACAGGAATCGCGATACCCCAGGCGCTGACCGCCGCCAGCAGACCCAGGGCCACCACAAAGGCCAGATGATCGAGACCAATGACGGGATGCCCCAGACCCGATAAAAAGCCTTCCATAGCCGTGGCGGGCACTCGACCCCCCAGCGGATGGTGGGCTAGACTCGGCAGGGGCAGCAGAAGCAGGGTGGCGATCGCCCCCACTATTCCCCGTACCAACAAATTCTGCGGCAACGTAGTTCCAATTGACTTTAGGGCAGCAAAGCGATAATTCATCCGTACCTCGCAGACGAAAAAAGAACAGCAGCGGCGATCGGCGGGCATTCTGGCTCGGCCAATTTTGGATTTTAGATTGCCGATTTTGGTTAGCAGGTATCTGCTCCAAAATCTAAAATCGCAAATCCAAAATCGCCTTACAGCTGCGGGACAGCGGCAGTCTTGCACTGCACTTTCCCCGTTGCCTCCGGTGGCTGATCCCCACCAGAACCGACAGCGCCCAAGCATCATAGCATCGGGTGAAGGCTGCCCCGCCGCTGGTTGTTCCATACGCCCCAGCCAGTTCTAGTCCGCCCTGGGGAACAAAGCCTTAACATAAGTGCAGTAGCATCGATCCACCTGTACCCCAATCGCCAATGGTTTCATCGTCTCGTTTAGCCCGGCAAAAAGAAATCGTCGAAGTCGTACTGGGCCACGGCTGGGACTACATGCGGCGGCTGTTGATGGGGGGGCAGGCCGACGAGCCCGAGCTGCCGCCTCCGGCAGTGCTGCGCAATATTTTGACCGAGCTGGGGCCGGTATACGTGAAGCTGGGGCAGCTGTTAAGCACCCGCCCCGACCTTATGCCCCCTGCCTATATCGAAGAGCTCAGCACCCTGCAAAGCACGGTTCCTCCCGTAGACCCTAAGGAGATCGAGACCTACATTCGCCTTCACCTGGGCCAGCCTCCCGAGGAGCTGTTTGAGCGGCTCGACTACCTTGCGATCGCGGCAGGGTCCATTGCCCAAACCCACAAAGCCGTGCTCAAGGATGGCCGACCGGTGGCCCTCAAGGTGCAGCGCCCTGGCATTGATCGCCAGATCGAGCGCGACATGACCCTCATTCGCGACATTGCGCGGCTGGTGTCGGCCACCCAGTTTGGCCAGCGCTACAACGTAGTTGATCTGGCCGAAGAATTTGCCGACGCCCTCAACGCCGAGCTCGATTTCACCACTGAGGCGGGCTACACCGACCAGCTGCGCCGCAACCTCTCAAAAAGCTCCTGGTACGATGAGGCACAGCTGGTGGTGCCCCAGATCTACTGGGATTTGACCAACTCAAAAATCATGGCCATGGAGTGGCTAGAGGGCACTCCTCTGCTCAAGGCTGACCTCCAGGCCGAAGATGCTCACAGCGAGGGCAGTGGCCTGCGGGCGGCGGCCACTACCCTACTCTTTCGGGCTTTCTTTAAGCAGTATTTTGTCGATGGCTTCTTCCACGCCGACCCCCACCCCGGCAACGTCTTTTATCTAGAAGATGGTCGCCTGGCCCTGCTCGACTGCGGCATGATGGGCCACATGGATCCGCGCACCCGCACCACGATGACCGAAATGGTGCTGGCCATTGCCAACTGCGATGCCCAACGCTGCGCCCAACTCACCCTGCAACTGGCTGAACCCCTAAAGCCCGTCAACCTGGCTCGCCTGGAGAGCGACTACACTCGTCTATTGGGCCGCTACTACGGCCTGAGTCTGGAGCAGGTCAACACCGCCGAAATTTTTGGCGAAATTTTGGGGGCGGGCATTCGCAACAACCTGCGTTGGCCCGCCAATGTGGGGCTGTTTGCCAAGTCGCTGGCCAACCTGGAGGGAGCTACCCGGCAGTTCAACCCCGGCGTCAACCTGCTCGACGAAGTACGTCCGCTGATGGCCGATCTGTTCCGTCAGCAGATGGTCGGCGACGATCCGCTGCTGGCGCTGCTGCGTACGGGGCTAGAGTTCCGCAACCTGTCGCTGAGCTCGCCCCGACAGTTTGGCTTTTTGCTCGATCGCCTCAGTTCTGAGCAGCTCACCTTTAACCTCAACATTCGGGGTGTTGACGACCTGCGCCGCAGCCTCGACGAGGCCTCTAACCGCCAGTCGTTTAGCATTGTGGTGGCCGCTCTGATCGTGGGAGCGGCGATCGTCGCCACTGGCCGTCAGTCGCCCCAGGGGCAGATTCTCAGCATTGTTTTGTTTGCGGCGGCCAGCTTCTTTGGCCTCTGGCTGCTGTTCAGCATTGTCAGGCCGCGGCGGCGGCGGTAAACCCTAGCTAACCATCGCTCTCTGGGCTAGGTACTTGGCTTTAAACAAGGCCTGCTGGGTTTTGTGGTCGACAATGGGGGCCGGGTAGCCGCCGCGATCGCCCTCTAGAATCCTGCCCGTCACCAGCGCCTCGGTCTCGACTGACCGCAGTTCGGGCACCCACTGGCGAATGTACTCGGCCTCAGCGTCAAACTTTTGGGCCTGGCTAGCGGGGTTAAAAATCCGCAGGGGCTTGGGGTCCATACCGCTGGAGGCGCTCCACTGCCAGCCGCCGTTATTGGACGACAGGTCGCCGTCTACCAGGTGCTGCATAAAGTACGCCTCGCCCCGCTGCCAGTTGATGATCAGGTCTTTGGTCAGAAAGCTCGCCACAATCATGCGGCAGCGATTGTGCATCCAGCCCATTTCGTTGAGCTGGCGCATGGCCGCATCCACAATCGGGTAGCCGGTGCGCCCCTCGCACCAGGCGGCAAAGTGCTCGTCGTTGTCATTCCAGGGAAAGTCTTTTAGGGGAGTCCGGTAGGGGCCATCGGCCAATGCTGGGAAAAAATACATCACGTGCTGGTAAAACTCGCGCCAGGCTAGCTCCTGCTGCCAGGTTTTCACGTTGTCGCGGGTTTCGTCGCTGCGGCTGCGTCCGTAGACGGTGTCGGCGGCGGCCCACACGGTGCGAATGCCCACCGCTCCAAACTTCAGCGCCGCGCTGAGCCTGGAGGTGCCATCCACAAAGGGAAAGTTGCGTTGCTCATCGTAGGTGGTCAGGGCAGGATTGCCGTCGCAAAACGCCTCCAGGCGCTCCAGGGCGGCCTGCTCCCCCGGCTCAACAGAGAAGCCATTCTCCCAGTGAAAGCCCAGGTCGGCGGCGCTGGGCAGCTCGATGCAGCCGGCCTGCTTGGCGGCCTCTAGCTGCTGCTCACTCAGCGGCTGCAGCCCCGCCGGGGTGGGTAGCGGCTCGGCCTTGGACAGTTTGATCCAGTTGCGCCAGAAGGGGGTGTAGACCGTGTAGGGCTCGCCCGCCCCGGTGCGCACGTCCCCCGGCCCGTGCAGCAGCTGATCCCAAAAGGTGGTGCGAAACTCAAGGCCGGCTGCCTTCAGGGCTTCGACCACATCGGTATCCCGCTGGCGCGAGTAGGGCTCGACATCGCGGTTCCAGTAGAGGGCATCGGCCCCGATCGCCTGGGCCAGGGCGGGAATTTTTTCGCGCGGATCGCCCTGGAGAATGAGGAGCTGGCCGCCGGCTCTGGCGTAGTGATCCCGCAGCGCCTCTAGGCAGCCGATCATGTAGGCTACCCGGGCCGGGGCGACGTCGCCCCCCCGCAAGATGCCAGGGTCAAGGCAGAAGACGCCAGCTACTCGGGGAGTGCGATCGCGCGCTGCCGTCAGGCCCACGTTGTCCCCCAGGCGCAGGTCGCGGCGGTGCCAAAACAACACTAAATCGGCCATAGATACAGCCCCAACCTCCTCAGCAAACGGATTTCAGTATAACGACTTTAGCTCCTGGGGTTGGGCAGCTTTTATCATGGGGCAGGTTCTATGGGCCCAGGTTTAGATTTTACGGAGATCAACCATGCTGCAAAACAAGCAAATTATCATGCGCACCTTCAACGGCTACCTCGATTTTTTAGCCGAGAGCCATCCCACCCTTTCCCCCGATGCCGCCTGCCAGGTGGCCGCCCTGCTGACCCAGGCCGAGTTTAACCTTCAGCTGTCTGAAAACAGCCGCAAGTCCTAGCTCATCCCTATACTATTTATTGAATATTCACTGCAACAGTGGCCTCGGCGCTGCAATCCAGATCGCAGGGGCCACTTTGCCCCTAAAAGCACTGCGCATTGGTCAGCCCTGTCGCCACTGTCTAGCGTTTAGGATCCTGAGAGGATATAAGCAAACCAATCCATTACTAATCGGTTTGATTACGAATCCCGTTCAGCCAAGCCGCAAAAAGGCAAGACAGGCTTCAGGTTTTCCCGTAGTATCAAGATTGTGTTAGATCTGCTCAGAGCAAATCCTGGAAACGTTATACCAAGGCTGTTCTGTGGTTTATAGATCGACGTAGAATCTGTATTTGACGAGAGGATAGCACCATGGCAACCTTCAAGGTTACGCTGATCAACGAGGCCGAAGGTCTTAACCAAACCATCGACGTTGACGACGATACCTATATTCTTGACGCCGCCGAAGAGCAGGGTCTAGACCTGCCCTACTCCTGCCGGGCTGGGGCTTGCTCCACCTGCGCCGGTAAAATCACCGCTGGCACCGTTGATCAGTCTGACCAGTCTTTCCTGGATGACGACCAGATTGGTGCTGGGTATGTGCTGACCTGCGTTGCCTACCCCACCTCCGACTGCACCATTCTCACCCACCAAGAAGAAGAACTCTACTAAGGCCAAAGACCTCTATCCTCAACGCTTTCAAGGCCATGGGGATAGAGGCCTAAATAGAGTTTTTTTAATGCAAAAAGGGGATGCTTAGCGTACTAAGCATCCCCTTTTTGGTTTTGTTGGTAATCAGTATTGGTAATTAGCCTTTGGCACCATAACCCAGAGGTTTACTTGGCCGCCGCAACGCACTGTTCTACAAGCGCCGCCACCTTGTCTACGTTCTGCCAGCCCAAAATTTCGGTTACCTTTTTCTCCAGATTTTTGTAGGAGCGGAAAAACTCGGCAATTTCGTCTAGACGGTGGGGGGCTACGTCGTCCAGCGATTTAACGTGGGCGTAGCGGGGGTCTTCGGCGGGCACACAGAGAATCTTCTCGTCGCGATCGCCGCCGTCGATCATCTCCAGCATGCCGATAGGGCGCGCCGCAATCACACATCCTGGAAAGGTGGGCTCATCCATCAGCACCATGCCGTCGAGGGGATCGCCATCGTCGGCCAGGGTGTTGGGCACAAAGCCGTAGTCGTAGGGATACTTCACCGACGAAAACAACACGCGATCGAGAATAAAAGCGTTTAGGTCTTTGTCAAATTCATACTTATTTTTGCTGCCGCCAGTAATTTCGACCAGCACGTTCAGCAGTCCAGGCTCGGGCTGGGCTGGAATACGAGATAGGTCCACAACGATACTCCAAGGGATATTAATTGACTTTACAGAGGTGGAAGCAAGCCTTAGCACCCTGCGGCGCACCGCAGAGCAGCGTGACCAGGGTCTGGCAAGTACCCCTCCGACATAGTATTCTACGGGGCGGCGACCTCTTTTCAGCAAGATTAGGGCCACTGCCGTCGCAGTTTGAGCAGGTGCTTAGGGTACAGGCACAGCCTTGCCGGCGCGCCGTTGATGGGCTAGACGCTACCCTACCGCCCTGCCGAAGCTGGCACTACAAAGGCGGGTGGTCTTTCAAGTTCTGCGGTAGCGGATGAGAAATGGGCGACCATAAACAACGGCAGCGTTAACGTTAACAACGCAATTAACACGCCCAACATACTGGATGAAGGACTAGGAGGTTCCCCCGCAGGGGGCTCAGGTTGACTGGCAGAATCCATACATGCAATAACTGAAATCAACAAGGGATAGAGATCTGAGGTCGAGGCAAAGCCACGAAGCCCAGACAATCCCACCTATCCAACCATCATCGGTGGGTCTCGACTGAGACCACCGCCGTCGTGTGCTCACCATGGATGAAAGTATCGACGACATTGAGGTGGAAAACGGTTCCATCAAAACCATATGCGCAGGTTATAGCAATCAATCCATGACATTGCTCATCCCTAAGGCTTAACCTGTAACTACAGTTTAGCGTCAAGGTTTAAACCAATCTTGAATCTAGCATTCCCGACAGCCGTAGGAAATTACGGATATTACTCTTTCTCCAGCAGCTGCCGAATGGCTCGCAGTTCCTGCAGCACTTGCCGCATCAGGTCGTGGGTCAGCGTCTCTTCGGGCGGCTGCACCTGAATGGTCGGGTGCAGCCCCAAAACTTCCTCTGCAAACCGGCGCACCTCCTGGGGGCGAAACTCCAGGGGGTCGTCTTTGTCGCGCCGCACCTCGGGGTTGAGCTTGGTCTGGTCGTAGGGGGGATTGAGCAGATCGGGGTCGGTGTTGGCGTAGCGGTACACCGAGGCCCGTGAGCGGTTGAGGTACTTTTGCACTGCCTCCACCGACAGGAACGACACGCTATCGGCCCCGGCCCCTAAACTGCCCAAGGGGGAGTAGGATCCAGGGTCAGAGGTAGAGGCGCGATCAGTCGGGTCGGGGGTCATAGGGCCAGAATTTAGCAAATCTGTGGCTACTTTACCAGGTTCATTTTCACCCAGCACGGCCTGTAACGGACCATGCCAAAGCGCGATCGCTGGGGGTAAGGTGTGCTAAAACCTTGGCAGTGCAAATTAGGAAATTGGGAAATTAGGCGTGAAGGGCGATCGCAACCAGGCTCAACGGCAAAATCGGTGGCGAAATCTATCGGGGTTAGCCGCCGCAATGTTTGGCGTGGGGGCCATAGCCGGGCTCACCGCCTCGCGGTGGTCGCCTACCCCCGCCCCCGGCGCGGGCGGCGACATCAGTCCGGCCCTGCAGCTGAGTCAGGTGCCCCAGCCCCTGATGTTCAACGGACGACCCCAGGTCAACCCGCTACCCAATTTTGAAGAAGTTTGGGAATGCCAGGTGGCGGTAATTGGCGGTTCGTTGGGCGGCGTGGCCGCCGCCGCCCACGCCATGGCCACCGGCGCCACCACCTGCCTGATCGAGGTAGCCCCTTGGTTGGGGGGGCAGATCAGCGCCCAGGGGGTATCGGCCCTCGACGAATCGCTGCGAATGCGTCAGGCCAACAATCTTTCCCCCAGCTGGCAGCGGTTTCGCCAGCTGATTAAACAGCAGGTGGCTGAGCTACCCGCCTGGAGTCCCGGTGGTACAGCGCGATCGGTGGCCGACATCAACAGCTGCTGGGTGGGGTCGCTCTGCTTTCCGCCCCAGGTCGGGGCCAAGGCCGCAGAGCAGTTTTTAGCCGACACCAACTCCAGCGCGCCGGCCAGCCGCTGGGCCACCATGACCGCCTTTAAGGGGGCTGAGTTCGACGCCACGGGTCGCCGCATTACGGCGGTGTATGGAGTGCGGCGCGTTCCCAAAGACCCTGGCCATGTGCCCCTGGGCCGACTCTCGACAGAGCTGCCCGACTGGTACAGCTGGTCCCCCACGGCCGAGTTTGATCGGGTGCCCGTTCGGCTACAGCCGCCCCCGGGGCAGCGCATGATTGTCATTGACGCCACCGATACCGGCGAGCTAGTGGCCTGGGCCAAAGTGCCCTACCGCCTGGGGTCAGAGTCAAAGGCCACCAGCGGCGAACCCAACGCCGCCGCCTTTGACAACCCCGACTGCACCCAGGCCTTTACCTACCCCTTTGCCATCGCCATTCACAACGACGGCGGCGATAGCCTGGCCACTCTCTCGCGCCTAGAGCCCACCTACGGCCTCCACGAGCACCGGTCAGTGTTTGACCTGGAGGGGTTTCCGTTTTTTGCCGGCAAGAGCGTGTTCCACTACCGGCGCATTGTCAGCCAAACCCGCAGTAACCCGTATACCAGCGTTCCTGCCCCCGGCGACATCTCGATGATCAACTGGAACCGGGGCAACGACTGGAACTGGATGGACCCGCCCCTGGTGCTCAAGGCCGCTGACCTGGAGGCCTCAGGGCAGCACCAAAACTGGATGGGAGGCCTCTCGCAGTCGGCCCTTAAGTTTGGCGAAGAGCACGCCCTCATGTTTGCCCGCTGGCTACTTGAGACCCAGACCACCCCCGACTATCCGCTGGCCTACCTCTACGGAGCGGACAGCCCCATGGGTACGCTGTCGGGGCTGAGTATGGTGCCCTACTTTCGCGAGGGGCGACGGATTTTGGGCCGCGCCGCCTATGGGCAGGCAGAATTTATGATTCGTGAAAACGACCTGCGCTACGATTTTCCCGACTCGCGTAGCTTTGGCCCCACCGCCGTGGGGCTGACCCACTACGCCATTGACATTCACGGCTGCCGCTACCGCAACTGGTACCCCTCCGGCGATGCCGTCAGCGCCCCGGCCCAGGAGCCCCGGGTCAAACCGGTGCAGATTCCCCTTGAGAGCTTGATTCCCCAGGGCATCGACAACGTGCTGATCGGGGGTAAGGCCATGGCCGCCACCCACATTGCCAACGCCTCGACCCGCGTTCACTACGGCGAATGGCAGGCCGGGGCGGCGGCGGGAGTCACTGCCGGCTGGCTGGCATCTGATGACACACCCGTCAATGACCCAGCCGAGGTGGTGCCCAGCGGCTACATGGGCGTACTACAGGAGGTCATGGGGCGACAGGGGCTGAGAACCGGTTGGTAGCGACGGCGCGGCAGGAATAGCTTGGTAGGCCTAGTTGACCTGGGGCAGGTCGTTAAACAGAGCAAACACCTGCCGACAGCAGCGGCGCAGTCGTTTGCGGCAGGTGGGATCGGGCATAACGTCGCCCGAAAAAGCCCAGTTGTCGATGGTAGAGAGGCACCAGCGCTTGCCTCGATGGTCGAACCCAGCTAGGTCGAGGCCAATCACTCGGCGTTCTCCCCGTTGGGAAGCCCCTTGGCTACCAATTGTTTCGGGGTCGGTATAGAGGCGAATTTGTACCAACAGGCTGCGGCACTGAAACAGGCGACTTACCCCAGGAAAATGAAACCCTAGATCAATGGAATCTGGATCGACTAGGTCGCGGGTATCGGGGTCATTGGCCCAGGGCTTGAGGTCGGCCCGCAGGTCGGGCAGCTCTGATTTGAAGAGACCTACCACGGCGGCTATTTTACTGGCAAACTCGATGCTGTTGGCCTGTTCTGCTGCGTTCACGCGACCGGTAACAATAGTAAAGGAGCTTTAAGCATAGACTAGCGCTCCTTGTTTAACGGTTAACTGGGTAACGGCTAGCCCAACTTGGCCTGACCCTAGTTGGGAGCTACTGCACTCCGGCAGATGTCGAGCATGCGATGGTCGTTGTCGCTGAGGGTGTCGATGGCGAAGAAACCGCTAAGTCCAAAGGGAGCCAGCTCACCGGCGGCCTCGCTGGAGGCTACCGCAGGGCCGTCGGCCAGAGCAACGCTGTAGGGATAGGTTTCCTGGTCATAGCTGTTGATGATGGTCATGGCCAGTTCGGTGCCCTCTACCTGACCGTGGAAGCAATCAAAGGATGAGCTGGGGAAGTAGAGCGCGCCGTAGACGCGATCGCCCGACCGCTCGACCACCATGTAGCCCTGACCAATTTGGTCAGGCTGGGCCACCTGGCCAAACAGGTGACGTTCTGCTGGGGAAGCGGCGGCGGTCTGAGCGACCTCGGGGGCGGTGGTGAGTTGGGCCTGGGTCGGAGCTGCAGCACCAAACGCCGCCACCGTTGCGGCCCCAACCAACAGGTAGGAGAGGGAGCGACGATCGCAAGTCTGTCCCTGGCTTGAAAATGGTTTTACCAGGGCGGAAAACAGCGTAGATTGAAACATTTTGATACCCATTCCCTTACCCACTTTGATTTAATTTTTTGGCGACTAATCGGTCGCTTAGAAGACTTCGTTATGGCGGCGGCTCAATGGTCCAAAGGGCTGTACTACGGTTCTTTCAGGCTTTTGGGCCTAAATTAAATGTAGTAGACTTCGGTAGCCAGCTTTACAGCCCTAGCATGAACCGTAACAACTCTTTTTAGTGGTCAGGTTTGTTTTGCTAAGGGAGCAATCTGGCGGTAGTTTTTACGCTTCACCCCAGGGGCGATCGCGGGTTACCACCGATTGATTTGCCACTAGGTATAGTTTTAAGGCAATGGCTTAAAAGGGCATCCTCCTATAGGCCAGCTTCACAACTGGCTGGGATTGCCCGTAGCTAGAGAGAGGTGCCGAGGCTGGAGGTGGGCTGGGCTGTAGAGAGCCTGGTAGTCAGGGTAAAATCATGGGTAGACGCTAGTTTTCAGACTTTTAGGAGACAGTAATGGAGGGTTCCTCCACTGACGACGTTCGAGTGCCCCTCAAGCTGCTGCTATTTATTGACAAGCGGCCCAGTCTGGCCCGGCAGATGCGCCAAATCAGGCAGTATCTAAAAACCCTAGAGGCCCACTTTGAATTCAATCTAGATGTCGTTGACATTGGTGAGCAGCCCTACCTGGCCGAGCACTACAAGCTGGTGGCTAGTCCTGCGTTGATCAAGATTTCTCCCGCTCCCCAGCAGATGCTGGCCGGTAGCGATATTGTTAACCAGCTGGAGCGGTGGTGGCCCAAGTGGCAGCAAGAGCACCTCGACACCCTCAGCCTGGTCGAGAGCGACGCCGAGCAACCCCACGCCCTACTGGTCGCTCCAGACAACGACTTAAACCATTCAGCCGAGCTGATGAAGCTCTCCGACGAGATCTTTCGGCTTAACCAAACGCGGGAGGAACTGGAGGCCCAGCTGCGCTTTAAAGACCGCCTCATTGCCATGATGGCCCACGACCTGCGCAATCCGCTCACCGCTGCCTCTATTGCGATTGAAACCCTGGAGCTGGGCTACTCCCCCAACCAGACCCGTACCCTCACCCTGAGTCCAGAGCTAACCGGCCAGTTGCTCAAGCATGCCAAGACTCAAATTCGGGCCATCAACCGCATGATTACCGACATTCTCAAGGCGGCCCGAGGCGCTTCTATGGAGCTTCAGATTGTGCCCCAGGAGCTCAATCTACCCGCCCTCTGTTTTGAGGTGGTGGATGCTTTTCAAAATCGGCTGCGGGAGAAGCAGCAGGTGTTGACCACTGAAATTCCCCAGGATTTGCCCACGGTCTACGCCGATGGCACCCAGGTCAGGCGGGTGGTTACCAACCTGCTCGACAACGCCATCAAGTACACTCCCCAGGGGGGCAAAGTCTCGATTGTGGCGCTCCATCGCACCACCCAAAAGGTGGAGGTCTCTGTGAGCGATACGGGCCCTGGCATTCCGTCCGAGAATCGCGACAGAATTTTTGAGGAAAGCTACCGCCTCCAGCGGGATGTTACCCAGGAGGGCTACGGACTGGGGCTGGCCCTTTGCCAGCGGATTGTTCGCGCCCACTACGGTCAAATTTGGGTCAACTCGGCCCCCGGCGACGGCAGCTCATTTTACTTCACCCTCCCCGTCTACCGGGCCTAGGGGACTGTGCCTGGCCATTTCTTTAGAACAACGGGCGGCTGTGACAAAGCGACATCTCTACCCCTTACCCATCGGCTCAACTCCTTTCCATCGGTCTCACCCCTCCCCTCCCCTCCTCACCCTGCAATAAACCCCAGGGCCTATGGCAAGATAAGGGCCATGGGAAAGCGGCTTTTACACTACTTGAATCCTGCCGGTTGGGCCAGTACGCTGGCTATTTACGGCAATGGTCGCCTCTGGCGGGAGGTGTGGCTACAGGCGGCGCGATCGCGCTGGGCAGAGGTCACCGCTGCGATCGCCTTTTTCTGGCTGCTGGGGCTGCTGGGGCTGAGCTTTGTGCTGCTGCACCTGGAGCCCAGTCAGGCGGTGCCTCTCCCCGCCGGGGCCTGGCACCTGGCCCACGGGCTATCGAATCATCTGGCGATCGCAGCGGCTGACCCCAGCGCCAGGTTTATGGGGCGCTGGGGGCTGGGTCTTATCGGGTTAATGGCCTGGTTTTGCCTGGTGATCGGTACCCGAAAACTAGTTCAGCTGGTGACCCTGGCCCAGGGCAGTGGCCCCGCCCGCTCCGACTGGCGCACCCGGCTACTGCCCTGGGGGCTGACCCTGCTGGGGCTAGGGCTGGCCGCCCTGGTATTTAGTCTGGTGGGAGGGGCAGCGCCACCCCCACCACTTAGCCTAATGCAGTGGTTTTGGCGGCTGGGCCGCTGGCTGGTGGCCTTGGTCGGCGTGGCTCTGGGGCTAGGCGTACTGTACCGGCTGGCTCCCCGGCGCTGGGTACCGGGGCTGCCGCTGTGGTCGGGGGTTAGACTTGCGATCGCCCTAGGGCTGGTCGGGCTGGGGCTGCGGCAGTGGGGATTGGCCTGGCTGGCTCGCCAAGACCTGGCCTACGGCGTGCTGCTGGCCCTGGCTCTCAACCTAGGTGCCCTCTACGTGCTGATTCTGCTGGTGCCTGTGGGTGCCCAGATCAACCTCAGCACCCAGCGCCACCAGGGCCCCACCAGTCGCCCTTGGGGAGCGCCCCCTACGACAACAACGCCCCCGTCCTTTGACTCCTTCAAAATCAATCGCCGCGATTGAGTGCCAGCCCGAGCTGCAATCTAGGCTGCAATCCAGGCCGCTATCGAATTCTCTGTAGGCTGCTGACAATGCCCAGGCCAAAGCACAGCAAAATTAGCAGCCAGATGACCAGCCCCGGCAAAAAGGCCAGCACCGACAGACCCCGTAAAGCCCACAGAATGGCCGTTAGCCCCAAGGCGGCTAGAAAGAGCTTGGTTAGCGGTTGCAGCGGGTAGCGACGACGGCCCATGGCGGCGATGACTCCGTTTATAAAGCTTTCCCCAGGCTACGGGAGAACACTGACGTCTTCGGTGAAAGCACCGTAATGATACTACAGCCTCCCCTACACCCCAAGGCGGTCTGGCATTTAATAGAAAAACCAGCGCCACAGCGGTAGCATGAGCCCAACCCCCTAGCCCTTACTAAGGTAACGAGCTAGGGCAGCCCATGGAATCAAAGGGCGGTGGATCACGCACCCTCTTTGACCATTGGCTTCAGCAGAAGGGCAGTGAGGCAAAGAACCCTCTTTGACCGCTGGTTTCAAGAGACTGATCGAGTCAGATAGGTATTGCCCCTGGCATCGAGATCAGGGGCGTCGTTAGGAGGAGTAGAGCGATGGTTATGAGCAAAGCACAGGTAATCCATGAGGCCAGGCCCGTAAACGATTTGTTAGCCCAATTCTCAGCCGTCGATCAGATCGCCCTGCTGCGGGGAGATGTGTTGCTCAAATCTCAGACCAATCGGGATGGCGGTGCCGTAACGGCTCACATGTACGTGCCCCTGGCCCGACCCCAAATTTGGCCCCAGGTTACCAACTACAGCTGCTGGACCCAGTATTTCCCCAACATTGTGCACAGCGAAGTGCTAGAGACCGTCAAGACCGCGACCCAGCGCTACCGTCGCCTTTACCAGGTGGGGCGCAAGGGATTTATGATGCTCACCGCCCAGGTCGAAATTTATCTCAAGGTAGTTGAGACCACCTGCGAGGCCATTCAGTTTCGCCTAGAGCAGGGCACCTTTTCTCACTTTGCCGCCGATCTGCACCTGCAAGACTTTAACCAGGGCACCCTGCTGAGCTACTCGGTGCAGGCAGCGCCCACCATTCCGGTACCGTCCTTTCTCATTGAGCAGGCCATGAAAACCGATTTGCCCGGCAACATGCGGCAAATGCGGCGGGTGCTGTGTGCCCGCTACGGCGTGGCCTAGTTAGCCATGGCGTTCTACAAAGGCGCGCCCGGCAGACATGGCGGCACTGCTGGTGGTGTAAAACGTACCATCGCTGAGCACGTCTAAATCGGGGTTGACAATCCAGCACTGGTAACCGCGTTCTTTGCTGTGGCTGACGCCGATGATCCAGCCGGTCATGGCCGAAACTTGCACTACCGAATCTGTGTCCATGGCCGTATTCTCCCT
>DASQNN010000468.1:0-11066 GCA_035644955.1 Nodosilinea sp.
GGTGAATCTGGTCAGAGGCCGGAGCCAAGTATGCCCATCAGCCCGGTCGCCTGTTTTGCCATGAGTGCTAACGATCTAGAAGAGCTGCGACCCCTATGCCGAGATGAGGCCGCCTTTGTGCAGCTGCAGCAGGCGCTGGCCCGGCGCGAGGCCCAACGGGAGCGGAGCCTGCTAGACAGAGACCAGCAGACCCAGCGAACCCAGGCCCTAGAGGCCAAGCGCCAGGCAGCCGAGGCCGCCAGCCAGGCCAAAAGCCGATTTTTAGCTATGATCAGCCACGAGCTGCGCACCCCCCTCAACGCCATCCTGGGACTGTCGGCGCTGCTGTCTCGCCGGGTTGTCGGCCCCCTCAATGCCAAGCAGGCCGAGTACCTGCACTATATTCACGGCAGCGGCGAGCACCTGCTAGCCATCATCAGCGACATTCTCGACCTGTCTAAAGTAGAGTCGGGCCAAGAGCACCTGCGGCTCTCGGAAGTATCTCTGCCGGAGCTGTGTCAGTCGTGCCTGGCCATGATGCAGCCCCGCGCCGTCGAGAAAGGGCTTACTCTGGTTTACCAGGGAGCGGTGGATGTTGGCACCTGTTTAGCCGACGAGCGCCGCCTGCGCCAAATGTTGATTAACCTGCTGTCGAATGCGATCAAATTTACCGTTCGAGGACAGATCACGCTTACCGTGCAGCGCCACAGCGCTCAGGTAGAATTTAAGGTTGAAGACACGGGAATTGGCATTCCGGCGGATCAGCTGGAGCAGATTTTTCAGCCCTTTACCCAGCTCGATCACGACCTCAACCGCCAGTATGATGGCACCGGTTTGGGGCTGGCTTTAACCCGCCAGCTCGCCCAGCTTCACGGCGGCTACCTGCGGGTTGAGTCGGTGGTGGGACAGGGCAGCTGCTTCTTTCTGCGTTTGCCGGTACAGGGACCTGAGAGCAGCGCTACGAGCCCGACCGCAGTCAGCTCGCCACTGCTGGCGGTCGGGGGGCAGCGCCTGGTGGTGGTCGATACCGACCTCGACCATCACCGGGCCCTGGTGGCCTACGTCAGGACCTGTGGTTGGCAGGTCACCGGCTGCCGCAGCTGGGCCGAGGTGCATCAGCACCTCACGGTAAACGTGCCCCACCTGCTGATTGTGGGCGATCGCGAGGCGTGCAACCCGGCCCTGGAGGAACACCTGAACGGACTCAAGCCGCCGCGGGTATCCCAGCCCTTCAAGGTGGCCATTCTCCGCCCTGAGACCACCGGGGCGAGCCCGCTGCCCATGGTCGACGCCTATATCGACCTGCCCCTCACCATTCCCAAGCTGGAGCGGGTGCTGTCGCTATAGATGGGATAGATGAGCCTGGAGCGACTAACCCGTTTGGGAAGCCTCCCGGAATTCGATACACTGGTGGGGTTAAACCCTGATTTAGCGAGCACTTGCAGGATACTACGTTCAGGATCAGCCCCCATGACTTTGGTTTTGCCCCAAGCGGTTTCCTCAGCGCCCACCATTGCCCCTGAAAAGACCCGGCAGACCACCCGCCAGTCGTACCCAAACTACAAAATCATCGTGCTCAACGACGATTTCAACACCTTTGAGCACGTGGCGGAGTGTTTGATGAAGTACATTCCGGGCATGGACAGCGATCGCGCCTGGGAACTCACTAACCAGGTGCACCACGACGGCCAGGCGGTTGTCTGGGTTGGCCCCCTAGAGCAGGCAGAGCTGTACCACACCCAGCTCACTCGCGCTGGCTTGACGATGGCCCCCCTCGAAAAAGCATAATCAAGTTATCGCTTAACTAATTAACTAAATCTTTCTCAAAAAAAACCCCATGACACAAGCCTCGGACGGTCGCCTAGTCTGGAACCACTCCACCCATTTGCCCGGACTGATTCCCATCCTCGAACGCCTGCTTGAACAACCCGGCATTGGCACCGTGACCCCTGGGGTAATTGCAAACGTACGAGCCCACTCGCCCGAACTGCGGGTGAAGGTATCGGTTCCCATTCGCGGCGGCTTTAAGCTAATTGCCCGCAAGGGCAAGACCGTCCAGGAAGTTTTTGTGCTCACGGAGCTAGACAAGCTCACCCTAGAGGGCGCGATCGCCACAGCCGTTGAGGCTGCCCGGTGACCGTTGGGTCGCCCCCAGTTTTATGGCAGGAAGGTAAGGCTAGCTTTGCGGTAGGCGATGCCTTTTACCGCCCCCAAAGCGCGATCGCCCGCGACCTGGCGGTGTTGGCCGCCACCGTCTACCGCCAGCGCCACGGTCGCCTGCGGGTGCTCGATGCCATGACGGGCTGCGGCGTGCGGCCCCTGCGCTACGGGCTGGAGGCCGGGGCCGACTGGGTGTGGGCCAACGAGGGCAACCCCGAGCTGGCGGCAACGCTGGCCCAAAACCTGGCGGCCCTGCCCGCCGACACCTGCCACATCACCCATCAGGATGCCAACCAGGTATTCTTCACCTGCTACCAGCAGCGCGACTTTTACGATCTGGTGGATATCGACAACTTTGGCAGCCCCGCCCCCTACATCAGCACGGGGCTGTGGGCCACGCGCCTGGAGGGCATGCTGTACCTGACCAGCACCGACG
This sequence comes from Nodosilinea sp., assembly GCA_035644955.1. GTDB lineage: Bacteria > Cyanobacteriota > Cyanobacteriia > Phormidesmidales > Phormidesmidaceae > Nodosilinea. The sequence continues at coordinate 2,576 of DASQNN010000468.1, forward strand.
GCCGCGCCACCAGCGGCCACGACCCCGAGCGCAGCGTGAGAACCTACGGCGCCTGCGCGCGATCGCACCCCGCCGTTCACGAGCAGGGGCTGCGACTCATGATTGGCCATGCTGCCCAGACAGCGGCGGCGCGGGGCATGGGCATTGAGCCAGTATTTTCGCTATTTACGGGCCAGGTGCACCGGGTGATGGTGCGCCTGGTGAGCAAGCCAACGCTGAGCGATACAAACTACGGTTTTTTGGGCTACTGCCACCGCTGCGGCCATTTTCAAACGGTAGGTTGGCGGCACCTGGGCCGGGTGCTGTGTCCCTGTGGAACGGAGGATACCCCGGTAGTGAGCGGGCCGATGTGGCTGGGACCGCTGCACGATGGGGGCAGACTAGCGAAGATGCAGGGACTGGCTGAACGCTGGCACTGGGGATCCCAAGCCAGGCTGCTGGCGATTATGACCCAGGAGATCGACCTGCCACCCTACTACTTTCCCCTGGGGGAGATTGGGCGGCGGGGCCAGATGGACATTCCCAATCGGGACCGGCTGATTGCGGCACTACAGGCCCAGGGCTACCGGGCGGCGATACCGTCGATGGACTGGCAGGGGTTAAAGACCGATGCGGCCTTTGGGGATTGTGTGGCGATCGCTCGGTCGATTTAGCAAGTTAAGCCCAGGGCAAATTGGGCCTGATGCCACCAGTTTCCATTCCTGCAACCAGCCCGCCCTCACTTCCCCCCACCCCGCTGATCCAGCAACCGCTGCCACTCGGCGTCGATCTTGTCCTTTTGCGCGGCCTCTTGCTCGGTCAGATCGACCTCAGTGGTGTAGGCCAAATTATCGGTACCCAGCACCGTTTGGCCTGTCAGGGTTTGGGCAAAGGCGAGTTTTTCGCGCTGGTCGGTGGTGAGCTGGTTCAGCTCGTCGGCCCGCTGCTCGCGCTTAGCATTGCGAGCAGCGATGCGCTGGTTCTGCCCCTGCACCCAAAAGTAGCGTACCAGGGGAAGAGCCAAAAACGCGGCCCCATAGCCCAGCAGCACCCAGTAGAGCGAGTTGGCCAAGGCCACAATGCCCCCCAGCTGCACCACCAGCGCCTGGTCTTGCAGCATGCTGCCCAGCACCAGCGCCCCCACCAGGTTGGCCCCGCCCAAACCAATAGCGGCCATAATTTGCCCGGAAGTAGCCTGACTAAACCGCCGAGGCAGCTCTTGCAAAAACCGGGGCGGCGTGAGGGTGCGCCGTGCGGCAGCCGTCACCTGTAGTTCGGGAAACTGGTACACAATGCCACCCTGAGGGCTCACCTGGGGCAGCCCGTTAAAGCGACTCAGCACCGGCACCATAAAGTCTTCCAAATCCCTGTCCCAGCCCTTGCCCAGGTCGCCTAGGAAAGGGGTAATTTGCTCGGCCACGACCACTCCGCCGTTGGCCTGGATCACCTGGGCAACGCTCTGCCAGCGGCGATCGTCGAGGTCGGCGTTGGGGTTGCCGTCGCCAAACAGGAACGAAAATACCGCCTCTAAAAAGTTCATTTCTGACTGAGTGCGGTTTTGAGGCAGGGGCCGGCGGCGACTCGGCGGCTGAAACACCCTAAAGGGGCTGGGCCCAATCCAAAGTCGCGGCATGAAAATCATGCCGCCACCACCGCCACCCCGACGGCGGTTGTCGCCCTGCTGACCGGCACTGCTGGCCGCGATCGCCAGCACCGTAATGGCCACCACAATCAACACCAGCGAGAGAATCAGCAGAATGCCGAAGGAAATGCGGATCAGGTAAGCCAGCACCCGCCACACTTTTTCCCAGCCGGCCTGCCACCGCAGCCGCCAGGATTTGCTCCACAGCACGGCCTGGATATTTTTAGGAAAGACGTAGGCGACCTCGCCGGATTCGGCGACCTGTAAATGGGCCTGTACCTCAGAGGCCAGGGTCAATACCCCCTGCTGGGCCTCCATCAGCGGAATACCGGCCTCGGCCGCTACATCCCCCACGGTCACTCGGTAGCCCAAGCGCTCTACGGCTTGAGTAATTGTCTTTGTCTGCGCCATATATAAACGAAACCCCTGGGTTCTAACGACCACGCCAGTCAAATATACTCGTTGCTTTTACAACTAGTATAGAAAGCGCGATCCTGAAACACAGGGGGAAGTAACCGTACTTTAGAGAAGGGTTTGGGGTGAAAGGTAAAAGGTTCAAGGGGCATTGCTGATAAGCTAAACCTTTTACCGAGGCCACAGCGACTCATCGCTGCCCCTTAGCCCTTGCCCAGCACCTGATCGCGAATGGCCGCGATGTCGGTCAGCAGTTCCTGCCGGTTCGAGGCTTTGAGCAGGTAGCGGTAGAGGAACCAGCCGCTGTAGATCAGCCCGACCAGCTCGAAGGTGGGGGCCAGCAGTGGCACGTCATTTACCGCACCCAGAAGGGCCAGCACCAGCTTTACCGCAATAAACGCCGCGATAATCAAGCCAACCGTGATGATTGGCCGCCGATAGCGCTGAATGAACTCAGTCACATACTCAGGCAAGTCGCCCAACAGCGCCGAGACCTTATCCCACACCTGCTTAACCTGCCGAGAGGCTTCATCACCCAGGGCAGAGGCACTAGAGTCTTCTGAAGTTTCAACGGTAACCGTGGTGGTGGTTTCTGGTTCCGTAAACTCCGTATAGGTGGTGTCTGACTGAAAATCGGTGTTCATGGCTAATGATCCCAGGGGCTTAGTTAGCGGTAGAAGTCAAGAATTACAAAGCAAGAATACACTACTTCGCTCAATTTGCTTTTGACCTTAGGAGAGTTATAAACCGAATTTCGCCTATTTCCATGCTTCTTAGGGTATAAATACCCTGGTTGCTTGGTCTGAAGCCCTAGGGGTTGTTGCGTTATTCCCCCGACAGGCTTTCTAAAGAATCTAAATAGTTGTAGAGCCGCTGCCGGTCAACAACAAGATCCGAATCGGACGGCGGTGTGGAACGAGAACTCGAAGACTTGGACGTTGAAGGCCACCGAATAAAACTTTGTCCATCCCCACGGTCTGCCCGATATCGTTTGGCCATGTATGCCCTTAAAATCAGCCCTAGTACTATAGCGAATCCTGTATACCTCAGACGGTGGGCATCCGCGCAGCCCGTTAACCATGACTGTTCAAGTGGGGCAGAGCTAGGAAGAGCAGTGGGTTTTGGGTGTTGAGACAGCGCTTAGGTTGGAGCGTTGACGCCTCTAAGGCCTTTGGGGACTGAGTAAATATTGAGATGAGCGATCGCAATCAGGTCGGCAGACAGGTAAGTACGCCTAGGGGTAGAACAACAACCAATTAGTCTTCTACCTATTTACAGATAGCCTAATCCGAACAGCATTGTTAAGTTAGGTAACAACACAACTACAAGCTCTTGACTCGGTACGACTCGTACCACCAAGGGCAGGCCATTGGGATTTATCCCTTGCGCAGTTCAAGTTGTGACCACTGCTCAGCTGTAATTAAAGGCATTTTCACCATGACTAACCCCCAGGACAAAACCACCTTAGACACTGCCTACGATGGTCAGTTTGGCCGCAAGTACGGTGAGTTCGGCACCAAGTTCGAGTTTGGCTCTAACCCCAGTGCAGAACTCTGGAATGGTCGTCTTGCCATGATCGGTTTCCTCGGCGCTCTGCTGGTTGAACTGACCACTGGCCAAGGGTTTTTCCACTGGCTGGGCATGTTCTAATTGCAACAGCTCTACCGCAAATCGCGACCCAAAGGGTTGACATAAAAGAGGACGCTGACATCAGCGTCCTCTTTTATGCTCTGCCGGCTTGGTGGGCAAAACTTGATTGACAAACCACGGTTAATAGTCCGTTTAATGGCCTACCCCAGCAGCTCAACCAGTCCCATGGGCGCTTGGGCTAGAAGCTAAAGTTAAACGTTATATAATTTAGAATAATTTAGATCCTCAGCCCTTGTTTAGCGGGGTAGGTTTTCTACCGACCAAACAACCTCGCTTGGGCTAGGTTGAAGACAGCTTTGGTTTAGGAGCAGGTTGGCCTTATCGAAACCATCTATGGCAATTTAAAGGGCCTCAAGCCCAGCCAGCTTAAGCAGCTGCAGCGGATCTACCACCAGCGGCTGCCTGGGGATTGTGTAGTAACTCCCGAGTTTGCCCAGCGGCTGGCGGCGGCGAGTACCGAGATTGACAGCCCCCTGTGCGCCTACGTCAACCGGCGCGGCCAGGTGATTCGGGTGGGGGTAGGCACCCTGCGGCAAACCCAAATTCCGCCCTCCGAGCTGCCTCGCTACGGGGCCGAGCGCCTCAGCGGCATTCGCTGCATTACCACCCAGTTTGAGCTAGACCCGCCTGGCGACGCCATTCTTACCACCATGGCGCTGCAGCGGCTAGACCTGCTGGCGGTGCTGGCGCTGACGGGCAGCGGCTTTACCCGCCGAGGGGGCGGCGCCACGGGCTATATTCAGAGCACCTATCTGGCCCACCTGGTACCCCACCCCGAGCAGCGCTGGCTGGTGTCGGCCCCCACCGATCTCGACGATTTGGCCGCCCAAGACTTTCTCGCCCTGGCTGAGGGGCTAGAGGCCGAGTTTAGCCGTGCCTTTACCGCTTTGCAGGTAGAGGATGAGCGCGATCGCGTCCTCGTTGTAGGCCTGTTTACCAACAACCAAACCCCCGACCACTTTGAGCACCGCCTCGAAGAGCTTGAGCGTTTGGTCGATAGCGCCGGGGGCGAAGTGCTGGAAACCATGTTTCAAAAGCGGCCCCGTCCCCACCCCCAAACCGTACTGGGGGCCGGTAAGGTGCAGGAGGTGGCCCTGGCCGCCCAAACCGTGGGGGCCAACCTGGTTGTATTCGATCGCGACCTCTCCCCCATGCAGGTGCGCAACCTGGAAGATATGGTCGGTCTGCGCGTGGTCGACCGCACCGAGCTAATTCTCGATATTTTTGCTCAGCGGGCCAAAAGCGGGGCCGGTAAGCTCCAGGTCGAGCTGGCCCAGCTGGAGTACCAAATGCCCCGGCTGAAGGGGCGCGGCCAGGCCCTGTCGCGGCAGGGGGGCGGCATCGGCACCCGAGGTCCTGGTGAGACCAAGCTAGAGACCGAGCGCCGCGCGATTCAGCGGCGCATTCAGCGGCTCCAGCAGGAGGTCAACCAGCTCCAGGCCCACCGTGCCCGCCTGCGCCACCGCCGCCAGGATGACAACCTGCCCTCGATCGCCGTGGTGGGCTACACCAACGCGGGCAAATCAACCCTGGTCAACACCCTGACCAATTCCGAGGTCTACGCCGCCGACCAGCTGTTTGCCACCCTCGACCCCACCACCCGCCGCCTGGCGATTACCGACCCCACCACCAACGAAACCACTCAGCTGGTGGTCACCGATACCGTGGGCTTTATCGAGGAGTTGCCCGCCTCGCTGATGGATGCCTTTCGCGCCACCCTCGAAGAGGTGACCGAGGCCGATGCCCTGCTCCACGTAGTCGATGTGTCACACCCCGCCTGGCAAGACCAGATCCATTGGGTGATGCGCATTCTCAAAGACATGCCGATTGTGCCGGGGCCAATGCTGCTGGTGTTCAACAAAGCCGACCGGGTCAGCAGCGAAACCCTGGCGATCGCCCAAGAGGAGTATCCCCAGGCCCTGTTTATTTCCGCCACCGAACGAATGGGGCTAGAGACCCTGCGGCAGCGATTGCTGCAGCTGATCGACTACGCCGTCACGGTATAACTCGTCACCGTATAGCATAAAGAAAACCAGAAACCGCTGAGCCTGCTATGGTTCAGGCCGCCGCTCAACCCCTTACCTTTGACAGGTTTTTACCGCTGTACCCCGAAGACGGCGGCCGCTATGAGCTGCGCCACGGAGTTATCACCGAAATGCGCCCCATCGGTGCCCATGTTCGCGGAGCGTCTCCGCAGGAGACAGAAGTAATCAGCTTAGTGCGTAGAAAGCTTGATTTTGAGATTGAACGCTTAGGTCTGCCCTACTTCATTCCCCAGTCGTGTTTAGTTAAACCGCTCCGAGAGGGGGAGGGCTATCTGCCCGATATCATTGTGCTAGATCAGGCCAAGGCGAAAGCCGACCCCTACTGGAAGAAGCACTCCAGTATTTCAACGGGCGATTCAGTGCGGCTAGTGGTAGAAGTCGTTAGCACAAATTGGCAAGACGACTACCTGACGAAGCTGGCCGAGTACGAAAAGCTGGGCATTCCAGAATACTGGATCGTAGACTACCGTGCCCTGGGAGGCGTACGGTTTATTGGCTCACCCAAGGTGCCGACCGTGTGGATATATCGTCAGCTAACGGAAGAGTACGAGGCAGGCCAAGCGTTTCTCCCTGGCCAGCAGCTAACCTCCCTGACGTTTCCAGAGCTGGCGCTGAGCGTCGATCACATTGTTGAGGCGGGCAAAGAAACAGACTCAACCCGTTAGATCGTCTACAGTGCCGGGAATGTATTGTAAGGTCAAACGCGATCTTCCAGGGAAATTGGCCGGTGCCCGATCAAATCATCAAGCGCAGCATTCACCGCTACGAGCAAGACTGGTTTAAGCTGCTGTTTCGCGTCCGGGGATCGGTGATTCCGGCGGTAATGCCCCGAGTGCTGCTGTGTGCCGGCTTTTCGGTGGGTATTTTGCTGCTGTATGCCCGAGGCTGGCCTGTATCGTCGCCCATTTTAGGGTCGCTGGTGCCAAGCCTGGTGCTGGGTCTGCTGCTGGTCTTTCGCACCAACACCTCCTATGAGCGGTTTTGGGAGGGGCGCAAGCTGTGGGGCAGCGTGGTCAACCTCACCCGCAACCTGGCTCGGCAGATGTGGGTAGCGATCGAGACGCCCCAGCCTGGAGATTATGAGGCCAAAAGAGCAGTCGTACGCCAGCTGCCTGCCTTTGCGATCGCCATGAAGCTGCACCTGCGCGGCGAAGCCCCCGACGGCGAACTAGCCAAACTGCTCGCCCCCGAACAATTTGCCAAACTGCGACAGATGAATAACCCGCCCCTCGAGATCGCCTTTTGGGTGGCCGACTACCTGCAAACCCAGCAGTGCCGAGGCACCCTCAACCCCTACCAGCACACCTACTGTCTTGAAACCCTCGACGATCTAGTCGATGCCCTGGGGGGCTGCGAGCGCATTCTCAAAACCCCTATGCCGGTGGCCTACAGCATTCACCTCAAGCAGCTGCTGATGCTGTACTGCCTGGCTCTACCCTTTCAAATGGTAGATTCAGTGGGGTGGACCACGCCTCTGCTGGTGGGGCTGATTAGCTTTGCGGTGTTTGGCATTGAGGAGATCGGTATCGAGATCGAAAACCCCTTTGGCCACGACCCCAACGACCTGCCGCTGGATGTCATCTGCCGCACCATGCAGGAAAACATTGAGGATTTGATTTCGCTGGTGCCGGGAAAGTCGCACCGCTTATAGCTGCGATTGCCACTTTCTACTCTGGGTAAAACTCCAAAATGTTTGGGCGACAACCTCCGACCAAGCTTCTATACCTTGCCTAAGTGGAAGTGTCTAGGCTCACCAAAAACGTCTTTAACTCTGCCCCCACGGCGCTGAGCGAAAACTTTTCCTCGACTCTAGCTTTAGCCCGCAGCCCCAGCTCCTGGCGCAGCTCACCCTGACTCAAGAGCCTAACGAGTGCGGTAGCAAGGGCATGCCTATCCTCTACAGGGACAACAATACCGCCAGATTGCTCGCCCTGCTCCAGAATATCCGCGATGCCAGGCACGTTGGTTGCTACAACCGGCAAGCTACAGGCCATAGCCTCTAAGGGGGCTACAGGAAATCCTTCATGGCGAGAAGGCAGAACATAGACATCCGCAGAACGGATGTACTGCTGCATAAGAGTGCGATCGAGAACATATTCATTGACCCAAGCCACATTCTGTCTAGGCAGTTCTGCAATGCGTTGTCTAAGCTCAGCAACGTCACTGCCCGTTCCTACTAGCAAAAGCCACCAGTCCCTGTTCTCATGCCCTAAGCTAACAGACTCCCAAGCATCCAGCAAAATATCTAATCCCTTGCGGTATCTTTCCATTCGCCCGTGGTACACCACCACCACCGCATCGGTAGGGATGCCCAGTTGTCTACGTATCTCGCTGCGAGAGGCGGTGGTGATTTCAGACTCGTTGGGCTGCCACAGGTCTAAATCTAAAGGGTTAAAGATTTTAGCGATTCGTTGCGCATCAAGGGTATAGGTCTTCTGAACACGATCCATTTCTACCTGAGAAGCCACAATAAGCCCATGACATCGGTGGATAGTATGGGGTCGAATGTATTTTTCAAGGGGGCTAAGCTGAAAATCTCCCCCCTGAAATGTGGCAAATACAGGTAGGTTTAACCGCCGCTGCAAAAGCATGCAGGCATCAAAACGAGGATATTCATACTCCTGACATAGAATGGCGCTACATTCCATGCGCTGAATTTCCTCAGCCAGCAAATCTAAAGGGGTAGCTACATAAGACGCAATACTCTTCAATAGCCACCAGAATGGACGACTCCACCAGAGTCTGTGGCCAAAAGTCTCCT
>DASQNN010000469.1:0-7064 GCA_035644955.1 Nodosilinea sp.
TGCCAGCCACCACGCTCAGGGCACTGGCAGCCATAATCCAAACTTCGTGACCTCGCACCTGGGCCGCTTCCATCATGGCAACGCTGGTGTCGTGGCCGGGGTCGAGGCGGTGGATGGGGTCGATAATAAAGGCAACTTTCACGGGGGATGCTCAATACTCCAAGTAGAGTTCTAGCATCCCACGCACTGGTTAACCATGAGGCATGGCTAAGGGATGCTATTTGGCCCCAAGCGCAAGCAGCTGATCGACCGTCAAATTTAAGGTTGGAAAATTCGATGACTTGATCCGCTGTTGCCCCTGAAATGACTGCCCCTGATAGTCGTCCTGGGGTTGCCGTGCCAACACAGTGACCTCGGCGGCGGTGGGGTCTACAATCCAGTATTCGGGAACGCAGCGCTGCTCGTACTGCTGGCGTTTCTCAATATAGTCGCGTCGATAGTTGTCGTCGCAGGGGCTGGGGTAAGCGCCAACAACTTCGACCACCAACAGCGGATTTGACATTTCAAGGGTAATGGCACTGCGTTTGCCCCCCAGTTGATCGGCCAATTCAGGGGTGAGCACCATTAGGTCAGGAGAGCGGTTTTCCTGGGGAACATTGGGTAGGGTTTGCACCTGCAGGGTAATACCGTGGGTGCAAACCAGATCCCCATCGACCTCCTGTTTAAGTCTTTCAGCCAACCCCAGGGTAAGGGCAATGTTGTGGTCGCTTTGAGGGGGCGTTTCAGTAGACACCTGGCTGGTCAACTTCTGCCGCGACTTAGCCGTTGCAGCTTGAGCAAGATACTCAGCGGAAGCTGGAGATCTGGTTTGACCTGAGAACATGGCAAACGCCTATTTAGTTTACCTCTAGGCTAAACCTTAAAACATCCCAAAGGCTCTATCGGAGGTGTGACTTCGGCTCCCCAGGGCTGGTATTGATTCAGACGGTGGCACTTGCTCTACAGCGCCGCGATGCATTCAATCTCTACGGAGACATCTTTGGGCAGGCGCGATACCTCGACGCAGGCGCGGGCCGGAGCGTTATCGCCACCGAAATATTTGGCATAGACCTCGTTGACGGTGCCGAAGTCGTTCATGTCTTTAAGAAACACCGAAGTTTTCACCACATGATCGAGGCTGCCCCCAGCGGCGGTGAGAATGGCTTTGAGGTTGGCGATTACCTGCTCGGTCTGGGCCACCACATCGCCTTCGCCCACTAGGGTGCCAGTCGCCGGGTCGAGGGCGATTTGACCCGAGACAAAGAGCATTTGCCCGCTCACGGCCACCGCCTGGTTGTAGGGGCCAACGGGGGCGGGGGCATTGGGGGTGTTGATGATGGTGCGTTGCATTTTGGTGGAGGGGTGATGGGGTAGAGAAGTTAGGGAGTAGGGGAGTGATGGGGTGGGGGAGTGAGGAAAGTGGTGGATTGGTGACTCCATCACCCCATTACCCCATCACCCTCAATCGCTGCCAAAGCGAGGCCGCTGGCCGTAAAACCGATACTGCCAATAGTCTCGCAAAATGCGGTCGTGATCAAAGCATAGGTTTTCGGGTGTTTCCCAGGGGTTGACGATGGCGGCGGTTTTGGCGTCGTCGCCCGCGACGGGGTCGGCGGTGGCGGTGGCCAAAAAGACCACGCTAAGGGTGTGCTGGCGGGGGTCGCGATCGGGGTCGGAGTAGACGGCAAACTGTTCGATCAGGGTGATGGTGAGGCCGGTTTCTTCCTGGGCTTCGCGGCGGGCGGCGGTTTCGACACTTTCGCCGTAGTCGACAAAGCCGCCGGGCAGTGCCCAGCCCAGGGGTTCGTTGTGGCGCTCAATCAGCACGATGGGGCGGTGGGGGTGGTGCACCAGCTCAATGATGATATCGACGGTGGGGGTGGGATTGCGGTGGGCGGTCATGGGTAAGTAGCTTTATGGAAAATTCGTTGAACCTAAAATAACTCTCAGGGTAGCCGTCTTGCCCCCGAAGGCCATGTTAAAGTCAACTGGAATTTTACCGAGGGAGCTATGCCCTTTCCCAGAGCCAGCGGCATTTTGCTGCACCCCACGTCGCTGCCCAGCCGCTTTGGTATTGGCGACCTGGGGCCTGAAGCCTACCGATTTGTAGATTTTTTGGCGGCTACTCGCCAGCAGCTGTGGCAAGTGTTGCCCCTGGGGCCAACGGGTCATGGCAACTCACCCTACCTGTGCTATTCGGCGATGGCGGGCAACCCGCTGCTGATTAGCCTAGAGGTGCTGTGCGATCGCGCTCTGCTCTACCCCGATGAGCTGCACGAGCTGGAGCATTTTTCGCCCTACCAGGTGAACTTTGACGAGGTGATGCCGATCAAAATGCGGATTCTAGAGCGAGCGGCCAGCCGTTTTCAGGAGACCGCCTCTGAGGAAGATAAAGCTGCCCTGGCCCAGTTCAGCGAAGAGTGCCACTTTTGGGTCGATGAGTTTGCCTTTTTTATGGCGCTCAAAAATGCCCACGGCGGCGCAGGCTGGACGGAGTGGCCCAGCGCCCTAGCGCGGCGCGAGCCTGAGGCCATGGCCGAGTGGCGCGAAAAGCTATCGAGCGAGATTTTCTGCCAAAAATTCTTGCAGTTTGAGTTTTATCGTCAGTGGCAGTCGCTGCGGCAGTATGCCCGCGATCGCCAGATTCAAATCATCGGCGATATTCCCATCTACGTTGCCCACGACAGCGTCGACGTTTGGGCCTATCCCGACAACTTTATGCTCGATCAGGAGACCCTAGCCCCAGCGCTGATGGCCGGGGTGCCCCCGGACTACTTCAGCGAAACCGGGCAGCTCTGGGGCAACCCTACCTATAACTGGGATGTGCTGAAAGAACGAGAGTTCAACTGGTGGATTCAGCGCATCAACGCCCTGCTGAGCTATGTGGATATCATTCGGGTTGACCACTTTCGGGGTCTGCAGGCCTACTGGGGAGTACCGGCTGGAGAAGAAACTGCCATCAATGGCCAGTGGATCGAGGCCCCCGGCTCGGAGCTGTTTGAAACCGTGCGCCAGAAGTTTGGCACCCTGCCGGTCATGGCCGAAGATTTGGGGATGATTACTCCCGAGGTGGAGGCGCTGCGGGACGAGTTTGAGTTTCCGGGCATGAAGATTCTGCACTTTGCCTTTGGCGGTGACAGCACCAACCCCTACCTGCCCTTTAACTATGTGCCCAACAGCGTGGTTTACACCGGCACCCACGACAACGACACCACTCTGGGCTGGTTTGAAAAAATGCCCGACCAGGAGCGCGAGCGCCTGTTCCAGTACATTGGCTGCATCAGCCCCGAGGGCATTCACTGGACGATGATTCGCCTGGCGCTGATGTCGGTGTCCAACCAGGCGATCGTGCCGTTGCAAGACGTGCTGGGCTACGGCAGCGACTGCCGCATGAACACCCCCGGGCAGGGCGATGGCAACTGGGCCTGGCGCTACCATGCCGATGCGATCACCGATGAGATGCGCGATCGCCTGCGCATGCTCACCGAAATGTCCGATCGCGCTCCTCGCGAGTAGGAGCTGATGGGAGAAGGTCAGGGGATGGGGAAGGTGAGGGCAAAGGTCGACGTTAAGAGAACTTTTTCCCAATCGCCCCATCCCATCCTGCCATTCCATCCTGGTGTTGCGGGTTAAGCATCCTGCCTAACCGTGGGATAGCCGTCTCGGCTTCCCACGGTATTAAATCTTTGGCCCTTAGTGGCTCAGGGTTAGCTCCGGCATGCCCCGCATCAGAATGTCGGTGACAGAAATAACCCCTAGCAGCTCGCCGTTCTGTACGACGGGAGCGCGCTGTACCCCTGGGTCAGACAACACCTGGGATGCCTCCTGCACGGTCAGGTCGGGGGAGAGGGAAATGCAGGGCTGCCGCATAATGTCTTGCACCAGTACCTTTTCGGGGTCGTGACCGCGAGCGACGACGGTGTAGACAATATCGCGCTCGTTCACCATGCCAAAGGGCATGTCTTGGTCTCGGTGCTCCACCAAAAGCGAGCGAATTTGCCGCCGCTGCATCAGGTCTATGGCCTCAGCCACGGTGGCCCCGCTAGCAATGGTCGTGACGTGGTGGGTCATGATATCGGCAACGGTCAGCATAGAGACTCTCCAGGAAACTGTGGGGTATAGGGGAAGGTGAAAAATCAGCTGTCGCAACGATCTACCCCCGTTGCGACAGTTATTGATTCAGTTAAAAAACAGGCTAGGGGCAAAACTAAGCTGAGCTAGATAGCTTTGACGGTGGCGAAACTAGGGTTTAGCCGCTGCCAATTAGGGGCATAGCCGCTTTTTTGAGGATGAACCTTGCTCAAAGTCTTTTCGGCTGGTTTGTTGGCCAGTCGGTTAGCCAGGTCGAGTTGCCTATGTTGAGCGATAGATCAGCCTCTCAACCAATGACCTATAGCCTGTATTTATCTTATTTATGGTGACCTCCCCAGCGGGGATCACCCGTCATTTCTGTACCTTTTCTTTAGATTTGCACCTTTGGCTCCACGAAAAACGTTACAGCGACCAAAAACGTAGCCAACGTCGCTGACCCAGCGACAGAAATCTGCTAAAAGCAACTCGGTTTAACGGCAGATTTATTGGCAGACGCTTACCGGGGCAGACGCGGCTTGGGGGGGAATTGCTTGCGGGGCCCTCGCCGCCGGAATACCTGCTGGTGTTGAAGCCGTCGATGGAGGTAGGTCAGAGCCCCGCCGACCAAGGGCACCAGGGGCATCAACGCCAGCCACAGGGCCGACGGCGGCGGGGCCGGCCGGGCCACTACCAGGGGCGTAAAGGCCAGAGTGGTGGCCCCCAGGGCCGGGGTGGGCAAACCCAGCCCGGTTTGACGAAGGGCGGCGTCTAGGGCAAGCCAGGTTTGGGTGCCCGCAACGCCGTCTGCGCCAAGGCCCTGCTGTTGCTGTAGCGATCGCACCGCCCCGGCCGTGTCGCTGCCGTAGAACCCGTCCACTGGCCCGGCGTAAAGCCCCAGGATCTCCAGGTTCCTTTGCAGATGCCTCACCGACGGGCCGCTGTCCCCTGACTGTAGGGTCATCTCCGGCGACGGCGCAGGGGGTGGGGAGGGCGGTGCGGTGGGCTGGGCCAGGCTGGCGGCCCCATCGCCCAGCGGTACTCCCCCCAGGGTTATAAACCCTATGAACATGAGCTTTATTAAGAAGAGGCCGCTGGGGCCAGCGGGCGCTGTTCGTCGGGTGGTCATTGGTGTTACTCCCCAGAGAACGCCCACAGCCAGAGGGGCAAGGTCAACAGTAAACTGGCCGAACTCAGCCCTACGCAGGTAACCGACAGATCGCGATCGAGGTCGTAGGCCTCGGCCAGCACCAGGTTTGAAAAAGCGCAGGGCATACCCGCCTGCAAAATCATCACCAGCCGAGGCGGTCCTTCCACCCCCAGGGCCGTAAGCCCCAGCCCCACGGCCAGGGGCAGTACCAGCATCTTAATCGCCACGGCCGCCGTTGCCCGGTGGAGGTGCTGCCACGAGGTGAGCTGTTGAATGCGTAGCCCCATTAACACCAGCGACAGCACCACAATAAACCAGGCAAACTGGTACAGACCCAGGTCGAGCCAGGCGGGGAGGGCGATCGCCTTTAGCCCCAGGCCCAGACCAAAGGCCAGAATAATGGGATTTTGCCCTACGGCCCGTAGCCTGGTTAACCATTGCTGCTGGGACCGGGGTGGTTTATGACCCTGCCCGCCCATTTCTGAAGCCAAAATAGCCCCCAGCCCGTAGGAGCCCAGCAGGGTGCCCAGGGCATCGTAAAACAGCGCCCAGCCAAATACCTCCACCCCTAGCTGGGGCAGCAGCAGCACTACTGGGTAGCCAATGTAGCCCGTGTTGCCCAGCATGGAAGCCAACGAAAAGCTGCCCTGGGTGGGCAGCGGCCACTGCCCCCGGTCGGCGCGCATCCACAGGCGGCTGCACAAAAGCCCCAGCAGAATAGCGACCCAGGCGACAACGGGAGCCAGGTACAGGTTGCCCGACAGGTCGGCCCGGCGCGTAAACCCCACAATACTGAGGGGAATGCCAAACCAAAACAAAAACCGCCCTAGCCGCAGAGGCACCTGGTGGTAAAGCCCCTGGGAGTCTCCCCGGCGGGGAGCAAAGCGCTGGAGTAAGGCCCCCAGGGCGATGCCGGCACAAACCCCAGCCCCGATTGGCCCATACAGGCGCATCAATACCTCAAGCGGTGGCAAAATAGCGGCCCTCCGGATTCTTTGCCAGTTTTCTGTACTGGGACTCTGCACTGAGATTGTGACAGGCGCAGCAGGGTTTGGGGCAAGGCGCTGCCGGGAAGTTGCGATCGCGCCGCACCCAGGGGCCATAATGGGTAGAGCTTTGCCGGCGACCAGCGAATGACCATGCCTCACTTTGACGATATTCCCCAAGCGGCCCGCGATCTGCCCCTGTCCTCCCTGGGTGAGGAACAGCCCTCCTGGCTGCGGCGTACCCGACTCCTGCGCCGGATTGTGGGTCTGGCGCTGCTGGCCCTGGCGGCCGGAGGCCTAGTGGCCTGGTATCAAACCAACGGGTTTTCGGCCGTCGAGTTTGCCCAGCCCTTTGAAACCATGATCAACCGCTCTGCGGCCGATTCTGCCGGTGGCAGGGGCGGGGCTGGCGCTACCGCCGCCGACTCTGCCCAGGAGAACCGTGACGTGGCCGCACAGCTGGCCCCCTCTAGCCGCACCCTGCTCAACCACCGCGCCTACGACGAAGCCCCCGCCGAAGATCTCGTTACCCTAAGCGCCAATGCCAGCATTCGCCTGCGCACCGCTGCCGCTGCCGAGTACGAGGCCATGTCCCAGGCTGCCGCCCGCGACGGGGTAAGGCTGGTGCCGCTGTCGGGCTTTCGCTCCCAGGCGGAACAGGAGACCATTTTCTTTAACCTCAAGGCCCAGCGCGGCCAAGATGCCCAAACCCGCGCCGAGGTGAGCGCCCCACCGGGCTACAGCGAACACCACACCGGCTACGCCATCGACATTGGCGATCGCAACCAGGCCGGTACCAACCTCAACAACGACTTTGTCGACACCCGCGCCTACCAATGGATGGAAACCAACGCCGTGCGCTACGGCTACGAGCTGTCATT
>DASQNN010000470.1:0-43930 GCA_035644955.1 Nodosilinea sp.
AGAACTCCTTCGTAGCAGCAAGATAGAAGCCCGACTCTCCAACCAATCCCGTCCCCTACATGCCAAGATTTTTCGGGGAGATGACGCTATTACCCTCGGGTCAAGCAATTTCAGCCAGTCCGGCTTAGAACTTCAACACGAGGCCAACAGCCGCTTCCAGCGGGAAGCAGAACCCGATCGTTATCAAGAAGCCTGCCAGATGGCCGAGAGCTACTGGGAGCTAGGGCGAGACTACCAGGCAGAACTCATCGAACTGCTGGAATTGCTGTTGAGCGTTGTCACCTGGCAAGAAGCTCTGGTCAGAGCCTGTGCCGAACTGCTGGAAGGCGATTGGGCCATCCGCTATACCCAGGGACTGCAATACAGCGATGAAGCGGCCCTCTGGCCCTCTCAATACCAGGGAATTGCCCACGCTCTGTGGGTGATTGAGAACGTTGGCAGTGTCCTGGTTGCCGACGCCACCGGTTCTGGCAAAACGAAAACCGGTGCCAACCTAATTCGCAGTGTGATGCAGAAGATGTGGAGTACCGGTCGCATCAAGACGGAAATTCCCATCCTGCTGTGCCCGCCTAGCGTCGAAGCCTCCTGGCAAGCAGAGTCTCACCGCTGTGGGGAGAATACCCTCACCTGTTCCCATGGCCTGTTGAGCAACACTACTGAAGACAAGCGAGAGGATGTCTTGCGCCTCATCCGCCGCGCCCAGGTTCTCGCTGTTGACGAAGCCCATCGCTTCTTAAACCTAAAATCCGCCCGGACTCGACAGCTGTTCAACAATATTGCAGACCATGTGCTGCTGTTCACGGCTACCCCCATCAATCGCGGCCCCCTAGACTTAATTGCCATTGTCGATTTGCTGGGGGCCGACAACTTTGATGACGACTTGCTAGATACCCTCAGCCGTATTCGACGGCGGCGAGGGGAAGACATTGCCCAGGCTGAGATAGAGAAAATCCAACGGGCCATTCAACGCTTTACGGTGCGACGAACCAAGACCATGCTGAACCGGATGATAGAGGGTAACCCAGAGGCATTCAGAAATAAGCATGGGGTTCCGTGTCGCTATCCCAAGCATGTGACGGATGTCTATATCTGCGATCGCAATACCGCCACCGCCAATCAAGACCGCCAACTGGCCGCCCAAATCAGGGAAACCGCTGCTCAGCTCAAAGGCCTCCAGTATGTCCAAAAACCGATAGGAGTGCCCGATTTCTATGGTGGAACCCACGAACAATATCTGGAAAATCGGCTGAGCAGCGCCGCTGCCCTGGCCATGTATTACGTCATGGCGAGCCTAAGATCCTCCCGAGTCCGTCTTATTGAGTTAATTCGGGGAACCGAGTACGCCAAGACCTGGGGCAAGATTTCTACCAGGGTCAAGGCTCAAGAGACTGGCAATGTGATCAGCAGCTTGCAAGAGAAAGCCGGTAAACCTGCCCAGCGAGTTATGTTGATTCATGGTGTATTCCTTCGCTGGTGGTTTGCTTTATCCAGCAGGATACGCCCTTCCTTCTTTCACCTCCATACACCAGAAATCAACATAACTCACATTCATCTTCAGCGTGGGGAGGCGTTCTGTTGGCATACGGTCAAGCTTCATAAAGGCGAGTAGTATGGCCCGGTGCATGTAGCGTTTGGCCGCAACGCTGTCGATGGTAAGTTTTGGGCCATTGTCAGTGATGAACCGCCTCGTTTGCACATCTTCAAGGAATACAGGTTGCGCTTCGATATCAAGGAGGCCTTTCTCGATGACCAATCGAACGGTTGGAATCTTCAAAAATCCGAAATTCGCTCCATCTGCGCCCTCTCTAGGCTCTGGTTCCTCTTGGCGGTCGCCATCTTTTATGTCTGGTCGCTGCAAACGTCGCTGGGTTGACCCCTATTCATTGGTTTCGTGGTAACAGCTACTTTCGCATCGGCACCGATTGGGTGAAGGTTGCCTTAGAACACGGTTGGCAACTCATTCGTCATGTCCGCTTTACCCATAATCGCGATCCCGAACCTGCTATGGCCTCTCGGAAACAGCATGACCAGCGCACCTATCGAATTGAGTTCAAAATACGCACGTACTGCTATCTCGCCGATTAGTTTTGCCAGTCAACCAAGTTTGTAGGTTGTACTAAAGTTGTCATTTGGATTCCAACTTCAGTTGGAGCCAAACTTCCATTATGAGATGGAGTGCTTCACCCATCACTTGATCACACTAAAGTGTCAACTCTGAGTGGACGACAAGCGTGAGCCGATTACCTATAGTGAATTCATGCAAACGTTGACAGTAACTAAGTTGCCCGTTTTAAGTTTGCCTGAGATGAAAGGCAGAAGGATATGTTAATCGCTTGCGATTGCATTCTTTTCCTCAGAGGTAACAGTGAGTCAGGACCGGAATCACAGTTCATTATCTGTCCCACCTTCAATACAGGATCACAGACAGGGTGTGCTAGATGCCACCGTGGTGCTGGTCATGTATGGAGACTATCAAAGTTCTCAGAGTGCGGATGTTTACAGACTGATTAAAGTTATTCAGCGTCAGCTTGATGTTTCTTTAGGGAAGAATTATCTATGTTTTATTTTCAGACATTTTCCACAGTGCCAGATTCATGCTCAGGCTCAACACGCGGCTGAAGCGGCTAAAGCTGCGGCTATTCAGGATCAGTTCTGGCAAATGCATGAGATGTTGTTTCTCCATCAACAAGAGTTGGGAAATGGTTATTTGGTGGAATATGCCAATAGCCTAGGTCTCAATATTCCTCAATTTTTGCAGGATTTATCTGGAGGAACGCATATTGATCACATTAATCAAGACATCGTAAGTGGAACTCAAAGTGGAGTAACGGTTGCTCCAGCGTTGTTTATTAATGGAGTCCGATATTGTGATCGCTGGACTATTGAAAAATTGATGACAGCTATTACTACTGCAAGTCATTAGCCTTACCTATTGCTGCATTGGCAAATTAGCAAGCTTTTCTGCAAACACAATCTAAGCAAAAATGATGCAAACTATTTTTCAACCTCGTGCTAGCGATTGCCTAAATAAAGAGGCGATCAATGCAGCAAAGTCCCATATTCTACTAATCGAAAATGACGATCAACTTGCTCAGCTAATCACTCAAGAACTTAACTATGAGGGATATCAAGTCACCTTGACTAAAGATAGTATCAGTGGATTGCTAACTACTCGTCAAACAAATCCGCATTTGATTATCGTAAGCTGGAGTCTTTCAGGTGTCTCCTGCATAGAGTTTTGTCGTCGGCTGCGCTCAACCCATAACAATGCACCCATTATTGTACTAACTCATGAAGGACAAGTTTTCGAGCGAGTCATGGGTTTAGACGCGGGAGCTAGTGACTGTCTTAGCAAACCTTTTGTTATAGAAGAACTAATCGCTAGGATTCGAGCACATTTGAGACAAGGGGAAAAGGAAGCTTATCTTCTACAATTTGAACAGCTTGTTCTCAATCAAAAAGCACGACAAGTCTACTACGGAAATCGAGAAATCGAATTAACTGCCAAAGAATTCGATTTGCTGGAATACTTGATGCGGCATCCTAACCAAGTATTGACTCGTGTGCAAATCCTAGATAATGTTTGGGGTTACGAGAATTTTGCCAGTTCAAATGTCATCGAAGTCTACATACGGTACTTGCGAATTAAGTTGGAGGCACAAAATGCGACACAATTGATTCACACAGTGCGTGGTGTTGGCTATGTGTTAAGAAACAAGCGAAATCAAAATCCAACATTTTTTCTAGCCTAGATCACCGTAACATCTGCGTTAGAGTTATCTGGATGTTTTGCCCTATTTCAAGAAAAAAGAGTACCAACAACAAGGCACATCCAAAAATACTATTAGTTTGGCTACCATGAGCAAATACCATCAAAGCTTTGGAGCAAAAGATGCAAATCATCTCTGTCAACGTAGGACTTCCGCGTCAAGTAATTTGGAAAGGGAAACCTGTTAGCACTGGAATCTTTAAAGAGCCAATCAACGAACGAGTGATGGTGCGATCGCTCAACTTAGACGGTGATGGACAGGCAGATCTCACCGTTCATGGTGGATTAGAGAAAGCAGTCTATGTCTATCCCTTTGAGCATTACGATTATTGGCGCAGTGAATTGCCTGATACAGAGTTAACGCTCGGTATCTTCGGTGAAAATTTCACAGTGATTGGTTTTAGAGAAGCAGAACTAAACATTGGCGATCGATTTCAAGTTGGCACGGTTCAACTGATGGTGACCCAACCACGATTACCCTGCTACAAACTAGGGATTCGGTTTGGACGACCCGATATGGTGAAACGCTTTCTTGCCAGTCGGCGCACTGGCTTTTATTTCTCTGTTTTACAAGACGGCGAAGTCGGAACAGGAGACACTCTAAAGTTAGTAAGTCGAGATGAGAGCAATATCACGGTTACCGATATCACTCAACTTTATACACGCGAGCAAACTAATCCAGAGTTGCTTCAACGTGCCGCTCAACTGAAAGCATTACCCGCAAGTTGGCGTAAATATTTTCAAGAGCAGATTCATCGTCAACGTGAGTAGATTAATCTGCTAGAAAACGTCACCATTTCACCTTTACTAAATAGCAAGGAGTAATTTCATGACTACTTATCGCACCGTTTCGATTGATGGTTTAGATATTTTTTATCGTGAAGCGGGTTCCCGCAGCAATCCCACGATTCTACTACTTCACGGGTTCCCCACCTCTTCCCATATGTTTCGTAATCTGATCCCTAGGTTAGCTGATAAATTTCATCTAGTTGCCCCTGACTATCCCGGCTACGGCAACAGTTCAATGCCAACGCTGAATGAATTTGACTACACATTTGATCACCTGGCTGAGATCACAGAGAAATTTATTACCGCGATCGACCTCAAGAAATACAGCCTCTATGTCATGGATTATGGCGCACCCATTGGTTATCGCATTGCCGCTAAATACCCAGATAAAGTGCAAGCTTTGATTGTGCAAAATGGCAATGCTTATGAGGAAGGGTTGCGGGAATTTTGGGAGCCGATCAAGGCATATTGGCAAGACAAATCGCCTGAAAATGCGGAGAAGCTCAAATACCTTGTCACCATAGAAGCAACGAAGTGGCAGTATACCAACGGCGTTCGCAATCTAGAGGCGATCAGTCCCGACACCTGGACGATCGACCAACATTTCCTCGATCGCCCTGGAAACGAAGAGATTCAATTGGCGTTGTTTTATAGTTACGGCACCAATCCACCGCTCTATCCCCAATGGCAGGAGTATTTCCGCCAATACCAACCACCAACCCTAATTGTTTGGGGCAAGAATGATTACATCTTTCCTGCTGACGGTGCCTATCCCTATCAGCGCGATTTGAAGGATGTTGGATTCCATTTACTCGATACGGGACACTTCGCCCTAGAGGAAGAGGGAGAGGTGATCGCCAATTATATCGGTCAATTTCTCGCGTCACGGCTGCAACCCATTCCTGCCTGATCAGCGCAAGGCTTGGTCGCTAATGGGCAGCAGTTGGACACAACCAGTACACATTATCGCAAGAGGATACGATGACAACTCAAAATGTAACCATCCCAGCCCTGTTTGGAGGCAATTTTAGCGCCTATTTAGCAACACCCAGCACTCAGCCTCGTGCAGGGATTGTGTTAATTCAAGAAGTTCTTGGGGTCAATGATAATATGCGCCGGACGGCTGACGATTATGCCAAAGAAGGCTATTTAGTGCTCGTGCCAGATTTGTACTGGCGGTTAGAACCAGGAGTGGAGCTTGATCCTGAGAATAAGGAACATTGGGCTAAAGCTTTGGGGTTACTTAAAGCATTTGATTTAGAAAATGGCGTAGAAGACCTGAAGGCAAGTCTGGCTTTCCTGCGGCAGCATCTCAGCAGCACAGATAAGGTCGGCAGCGTAGGCTTTTGTTTGGGTGGTAAGCTGGCATATTTCATGGCAATCCGCACCGATGCGGATGCCAACGTGAGCTACTACGGTGTTGACCTTGACAAGAATTTAGCAGAAGCGACAAAGATTCAGAAACCACTGCTGTTGCACATGAGTGCAAATGACGAGTATGTGTCGCCAAGTGCTCAAGCAAGCATTCAGCAAGAGCTGAAAGACAACCCCCTGGTCACTATCTATCGCTATGAAGGAGTAAGCCACGGATTTAGCCGCACGGGTAGTTCCGCCTATCGCCAAGCAGCCGCAGAATTAGCACACAATCGCACCCTGGCGTTTTTGAAACAACACTTAAGCAGCGGTGTCATCCAAGGGGTAACCGCATGACCATCATTGCTCATCAATTCACATCGTCAAGCTAGTTTACTTAACAGTGCTGTTTCAACAGATTGTTTACCACTTATCAAAAGGAGAACATCATGGTTGCTCAAGTAAATTCACCAGCAGTAAAAGTCTTGGAAGTCGCAGGTGATCCACGCCTTTCCAGAGAAGTGAAGGCATTTTTGAAGTTACTGAATTCAGCAGGGGTGGCATTGGAGACATTATCTCCGATCGAAGCGCGTCAAGTACTCGTGGATGCCCAGGCTTCCGTAACCATAGATCTTTCCGGCATTGAAGAGTCTGAGAAGACAATTACCGCTGACGGTGACACAATCACGCTCAATATTGTGCGACCTGAAAGTGTCAAAGGCACATTGCCTGTTTTCATTTTTATTCATGGCGGCGGTTGGGTGCTGGGTGATTATCCAACGCATAAGCGTATGGTTCGTGATCTTGTAGTGCTTTCAGGGTTTGTGGCGGTCTTTGTCAATTACACGCGCACGCCCGATGCTCAGTACCCCCAAGCGATTAATGAGATCTATGCTGCCACGAAATGGGTTGCTGAGCATGGTGAAGAAATTGGGGTTGATGGCAAAAACCTGGCAGTGGTCGGCAACAGTGTCGGCGGTAATATGACGGCTGTTACTGCATTGATGGCAAAAGCGAAAGGGGGACCGCACATTAAGTTGCAAATCATGATGTGGCCGATCGTTGATGCTGACTTTGAAACAGAGTCTTTTCACCAATTTGGTGAGAAACGGTTTCTGACCACACCATTGATGAAATGGATGTATGACCTGTATATTGCTGACCCAGAAAAGCGTCAAGACATTTATGCCTCTCCGCTACAGGCTACGCTTGAACAACTGCAAGGATTGCCCCCAGCGCTCATTCAGGTTGCAGAAAGCGATATCCTACGGGATGGCGGTGAAGCGTATGGACGCAAGCTCGATGAAGCCGGAGTAACTGTAACAACCGTGCGTTACAACGGCATGATTCATGACTTCGGACTGCTGAATGGTTTAGCCGAGGTCCCGGCAGTGCGTTCGCTATTTGTCCACGCCGCCGCTGAACTGAAGAAATATCTGCAATAGGCAGCGTTGGTTCTTGTTTTGCGCGTTGCCGTGCATTCTCGTTCTTGTTGGGTTGGGGCGATCGCAAGTTAAAGACTGCTTTGACTTGTCCAATTCTTCGTTGGGTAAGTCAGAGATCGGTTGATGGTTAGCGATCAACTTCACAGTTTCAAGAACTCATAAAGACAATTTTTGCAAAATCAATTATTGAAGGCTTCATCATGAATAAACTCGAAGGAAAAATTGCGCTAGTCACAGGTGGTACTAGTGGCATCGGTCTTGCTACCGCCAAGCATTTTGTTGCTGAAGGTGCCTATGTCTTCATCACGGGTCGTCGTCAAACTGAACTGGATGCCGCTGTGGAAGCGATCGGTAAAAACGTCACGGGTGTTCAGAGCGATGCCTCCAAGATGGAAGACCTAGATCGCCTGTTCGCCACAATTGGGCAAGAGCAAGGTCGCCTGGATATCATCTTCGCTAATGCTGGCGGTGGCGAACTTGTCCCACTAGGTTCTATTACCGAGGAGCACTTTGACAAAACATTCAACACTAATGTCAAGGGTCTATTGTTCACTGTGCAGAAGGCACTGCCGCTGTTACCAGAAGGCACTTCCATCATCCTGAATGCCTCAACTACTTCTATCATGGGCACCCCAGCCTTCAGTGTTTACAGTGCAACTAAAGCAGCCGTGCGATCGTTTGCCCGAAATTGGATACTCGACCTCAAGGATCGCAAGATCCGAGTTAATGCCATTAGCCCTGGCGTGGTTCCGACTCCTGGTTACAATCTCATGGGACTGAATGATGTGCAGGTGCAGGAATTTGTGGCTAGCGAAGCTGCCAACAACCCGCTAGGGCGAGTCGGCACGCCCGATGAGATTGCCAAAGCCGTTGTTTTTCTCGCCTCAGATGACAGCAGCTTTGTCAACGGCATCGAGCTATTCGTCGATGGCGGCATGGCACAAATTTAAAGCGCTCAAAAGCAATTAGTAATGCGTCCAAACGAGCTGTTGATAAAAGGGTGATCCACTGTTGCAAACCTGGACGAAGCAAACAATATCAAGAATCCGCTGTTGGTTCATCTGGGCGAAGAGGATGAGTACATCTCCAAGAATGCGCAAAAGTTCATCATCAAAGCGCTAAAAGATACTGCAGTTGCTCAGGTGTTCACCTACCCAGGTTGCAAACACGCTTTTGCTCGACACTGTGGCATCCACTACGACAGAGATGCAGCCACCTTGTCCAATAGTCGAACCACTGACTTCTGCAAGTTGCACCTCAAGTAGGAAAGGTTTCCTCTTTCGGTCGAGAGAGTTAAAGCAGTATCGCCTTTGATAACTCAACGGAACGACTGCTCGGCGAGGGGCATTGTATCCAACTGAATTGATGTAGAAACTGTCCTTTCGACATCCAACGAAATAAACACATAAAAAGGAGATCACAGTATGAACATGCTCACCTTCAGGAAGGGTATCCACCTGCTTCTGATCGTCGCACTCTTTTTAGGAACCACTGTAATTACTTCTCTAGGAGTCACCATGAATACTGCAAGCGCGCAAGACAGCAAGCCCACCATCGTCCTCGTCCACGGCGCGTTCGCCGAGTCTTCCAGCTGGAACGGGGTATTGAGCGAGCTGATCACGAAAGGTTATCCAACAATCTCTGTAGCTAATCCCCTACGAGGAGTCCAAAGCGACGCAGATTATGTCACCAGTTTCCTCAATGGCATTGAGGGTCCCATCGTGCTAGTTGGGCACTCCTATGGGGGCGCGGTAATCACCAATGCGGTCAATGACAATGAAAACGTGAAAGCGCTCGTCTATGTTGCCGGTTTCGCTCCTGACACGGGTGAAACGGTTGTTGAACTCGCAGCACGTTATCCCGGCAGCACGCTTGGTCCGACACTTGCGCCGCCGGTCGAACTGCCCGATGGCGGCAAAGACCTCTACATTCAGCAGAACAAGTTCCACGCACAGTTTGCCGCGGATCTGCCTACCTCAGACACGCAGTTGATGGCTAGCACCCAGCGCCCGATCACAGAAGCCGCGTTTAACGAAGCCTCTGGTACGCCTGCGTGGAAGTCTATCCCATCCTGGTTTATCTATGGCGAGCGCGACTTGAACATTCCCGCAGCAGTGCAGGCTTTCATGGCAAAGCGCGCTAACTCAAAGGAAACGGTCGTTGTGAGTGGTGCGTCACATGTGGTGATGGTTTCCCATCCAGATGCCGTTGCCGAGCTTATTGAGCACGCCGCGGCTGATAGCTAGAGAAGCATAAACATATTGCAGATGTATGCAACTCGTCTTTTCGCAACTGTTTTGAATCCCATTAGAGAGCGGCGATCTTCTTTGCGTCCTCTGGTTCAGCCTGGATCACTGGGGAAACGCCGCACAGGTAGTGATTTTTAACAAACCGGGCGTTGCCGGTCCTGGGGATGATGCAATACCTGGAATCCTTGACGCTCCATATGAAGATGAGTGAAGCCATCCCTCTATTCAGCAACGCCACAAACCGAAGCGTGAATATTAACAGATAAGAAAAAACAATGAACATTAACAAGAATGACACCGCAGTGGTCGTTATCGATCCGCAGAATGATGTTTTGAGCGAAACAGGTGTTTCCTGGGATTTGGTGAGTGACAGTGTTAAGGAGAACAAGACTGTCGAAAACATTGAGCGAGTCTTCAAAGCTGCCAAGCAAGCTGACTTTGAAGTTTTTATCTCCCCCCACTATTACTACCCTACCGACTATGGCTGGAATTTTGCTGGAACTGTAGAGCGGATGATGTTGGAGTCTAAAGAGTTCGATCGCAGCGGTGCGTTGAGCCTTGATGGTTTCTTAGGATCTGGTGCTGACTGGCTTGATCGCTACAAGCCCTTCATTGAGGATGGCAAGACGATCGTGGTCAGTCCCCATAAAGCCTATGGACCACAGAGCAACGACCTTGTTCTGCAACTGCGTAAGCGCAATATCAGCAAAGTTATTCTGCTTGGAATGCTAGCCAACATCTGTGTTGAAGCTCACCTGCGCGACTTAATTGAGCAAGGATTTGAGGTGCTCGTCGTAAAAGATGCAACGGCTGCTCCTCGGCATCCAGAATTAGGCGACGGCTACAAAGCGGCACTGATTAACTTTGGGTATATCGCCAACACAGTTTTGTCTACAGACGAAGTTGTAGCAGCAATGGCGTAATACTAAACACAGGGGAGAGGTCATGAGCATTGAATACTACGATGACATTATTATAGGCGGCGGTAAAGCGGGTAAAACACTTGCACCAGCGCTAGTTGCTAACGGACGGAAAACAGCACTGGTTGAATGCAGCTTAACCATGATTGGTGGCGGGTGCATTAATCTCGCCTGTATTCCCACCAAAACGATGGTCGCGAGTGCTTACGTTGCAAATACAGTGCGAGATAGTGCCGCCTATGGAGTTAACGCCAATGCACTCATTGTTGATCTAGCAGCAGTGATTCAACGTAAACGAACGGTTGTGCAATTCATGCGTGACATAAATTTGCATAATCTAGAAACTGCTTTGGGTCACGAACTGATTATTGGAACGGGACGATTTGTTGCGCCCAAAACTATTGAAGTGATAATCGCTGAAGGTAACCCTCGATATCTCACCGCAGAACGGTTCTTTATTAACACGGGCACACGACCTCTCATTCCATCCATTCCCGGACTTAAGGAAGCCGAGTTTTTGACCAGTGATTCAATCATGGAATTGGAAGAATTGCCTGAACATTTGATTGTTCTCGGTAGCGGCTATATTGGCTTGGAATTTGCTCAGATGTTCCAGCGCTTTGGCTCTCGCGTCACGGTGATTGGACAAAGTGAGCAAATCCTCTCACAACAAGACCCCGATATTGCGATCGCCGTTCAAGCACTTTTAGAACGAGACGGTATTGAATTCTTGTTGAAGGCAAAGGTGTTAAGAGTCGATCGCGCTGGTAATGCGACTGAGCTACAAATTCAAGTCGCTGATCAGAAAATAACCCTTCAGGGTTCACATCTGCTTGTCGCTGGTGGGCGTGTGCCTACCACTGATACTCTAAATCTAGCCACTGCTGGTGTAATCACTGATGCCCGTGGATTTATTCCAGTCAACGATCGCCTGGAGACCAACATACCGGGAATTTGGGCATTAGGCGATATCAATGGAGGACCACAGTATACTCATGTATCGCTCGATGATTACCGGATCGTCAAAGCAAATCTGATTGATGTTGTTAACCGTAGTACGCGCGATCGCTTGATTCCATCGTGTCTTTTTATCGATCCAGAACTGGCTCATGTGGGTCTAACCGAAACCGAAGCACGGCAACAAGGCTATGCTCATCGCGTGGCCAAACTGGATGCTTCAGCGATTCCCAGAGCACGAACATTGGGCCAAACTGATGGAATTCTGAAGGCGATTGTAGACACTGAAACAGGTAGAATTCTTGGTTGCTCACTGTTGTGTCATGAAGCGGGTGAAGTGATTTCGACGGTGCAGATGATAATGCAAGCGAAGATGCCTTATACCGTTCTGCGAGATGGTGTGTTAACTCATCCCACAATGACCGAGGGGTTAAATCTACTGTTCTCGAAGCTGTGAAAAGGTTTATCTTCTCTGAAGCATTTATTCATCACTTGAAGTTAATTCTAGGCACACATTCTCCATCTTGATGCAAGTCTGGGTGGTGCACGATTGCCTTCTCTCGCCCTTTAAAGAAAATTCACGTCAAGGCACAAACTGTCTTAAAAGTGGCAATTGCTCATTGAGGTCACATTTCGTGCTGAAATCCCTAACAACTGGTTCAGATGAAGACACCTACCAGGTAACTACCATCATTTCTCACAGGGTTCGCTCAGGGCGCGAGCGGGGGTATGAAGAGTGGTTGCACGGTATTGCTACAGATGCTCACAAATTCAAGGGACATCTAGGAGTCAGTGTGATTCGGCCCTGGGATCATGCTCACCCTGAGTATGTAGCAATTGTCAAGTTTGATCAGTACAGTAACCTTAAATTTTGGATGGAATCTGATATTCGGCA
Source organism: Nodosilinea sp. (assembly GCA_035644955.1). Taxonomy (GTDB): domain Bacteria; phylum Cyanobacteriota; class Cyanobacteriia; order Phormidesmidales; family Phormidesmidaceae; genus Nodosilinea. The sequence goes on from DASQNN010000470.1 coordinate 12,378, forward strand.
AGAATGGATTGCGCGATTGCAGCCACTAATTGAAAAACCTGAAGAGGTTCAATCCCTAACTGGGTTAGAAACTTGGTTTACGCTTTCAAACAAACTGATAGTTCCACCTCCTCGCTACAAAATGGTGTTGGTGACGTGGCTAGGTGTATTTCTCATGCTTCCTATCCCAGAGCGTTTGCTAGCACCACTACTGTCCGAATTTCCCATGTTGCTCAAGCAACTGATCAGTACGGGATTCAGTGTCGTCCTGCTCACCTATCTCATCATGCCGTACCTAACTCAACTATTCCGTAAATGGTTATATCCCGTACCATAAGCTGATGTCTGTTGCAGCGCCAAATTAATGTCATCAAGAGTGTAGAATTGTAGTCTTTTACAGTAGTTCTCGATGGATGAAGTAGATGACCTGATAAATGAGCAGAGCATTGCTACTCACTACATTAGCCCTGCCAAAGCCATCCTTGAGAAGTTGAATACAGCAAGGTTGAAAAGTCGTTGCAACGGAAGGCATCGGCGATCGCCAACTGGCATATCGTTTTCCGTGAAGGCTCCTATAACTAGAATGATTTAGTGGCCTTGGCAGTCAAACCTAAAGGCTAACTTGTAGACCTTATCTGTCTAAGTCTAAGGTAGACGCTCGATGTGTTCGGGGTGGAGTGAGAATTTTGCTCTTTGAGGTCAATGGATTTACACCGGACTCCAGGTCCCGCTGCATGGCCGTGATCGCCCTCTCAGATAGTGCTTTCCCCTTCACTACTTCCCTTGCCACCTCTGTAATCCGGCTTAAATACCCCTCTGGCCTACCCAGCGCAGTTGCCGTCCCATGCCATCGGAGAAATAAAATCTAGCCCTTTAGGTTGGGTTGAGTCACGTTGGCAAAGCCTTGCCAAAGGCAACAAACTAACACCAGCAATAGTTTCATTGGGTTACGCTATCGCTAACCTAACCTACGGCATAATCAAGGGTTACTTCACTGAGTTAAATATAGGGAATTTCTACCTACCTGTCGCCCACTTAGAGTTGACACTTTTGCCCTATAACGTGATTGATGAAATAGTCAATCTCACACCGGATAGGGAACTCCACCTTTAGTTGGAATTTGTCTTCAACCTCAGGTGCAGCTATAGGCTGACAATGCCGCGTTTGACAGCCACAATCACCGCCTGAGTGCGATCGTTGACGCCCAATTTACTTAAAATGCGATTGACGTGGGATTTGACGGTGCTTTCACCAATACATAGGGCGGTGCCAATCTCTAGATTGCTCATCCCCTGTGCCATCGAACGGAGCACCTCTAGCTCTCGCTCACTCAGCTCCGGATTACTCATTCGCTGCACTAGCTTAGCCCCCACTTCTGGCGGCACGTACTTCTGACCGCTATGAATGGTGCGAATCGCGTTGAGCAGCTCATCGGGCTTGGCACCCTTAAGCAGGTAGCCCTGGGCACCCGCTTGCAGTCCGCGATAAATATCCTCATCGCTGTCGTAGGTGGTCAACACAATTACTCGCGCCTGCTTAAATTCGGTGCAGATCGCAGCGATCGCCTCTACTCCAGTCACCTGCGGCATGCGCAGATCCATTAGGGTCACGTCGGGCTGGTGTTCTCGAAAGAGGGCGATCGCTTGCTGCCCGTCTTCGGCCTGGGCAATCACCGTCATTTCTGGATCGCGGTTAATGATGGTAGCCAACCCCTGCCTGACAATAGAATGATCGTCAGCAATCAGAATGCGAATCGAACTGGATTGGTTCATCGTGATTCTCGTTCTTGGGTAAAGACAACAACAATTTCGGTACCTTTCCCCGGCTGGCTCTGAATCTTCAGCTGTGCGCCCATGCGCTCTGCCCGTTCGCTCATGCCCAGTAAGCCAAAGCCACCAACGGTGGGAAGACTGCCCACACCGAACCCTTCCCCATCATCCTTAATACGCAAACTGCACTGAGCTGCTTCATACACCAGCTCAATCCGAATTTCGCTAGCATTTGCATATTTGACGGCATTGGTAAGAGCTTCCTGCCCAATCCGCAGCAGGTGATTTTCCACCTCGGTGGGCAAGACATAGGCTGTGCCTTTAATTTCATAGATCAAGGCGGTATTGGCAACGGCGCGCATTTGAGTCACCAGACGGTGCAGGGCACTGTGTAGCGTGCCATCCTCTAGTAGCTGTGGCCGCAGGGCTGTCACCGATCGCCGCGCTTCGGCTAGGCCAAGACGGGCCAGTTCATCAATGATGTCCAGGTGGGTCTGGGTAGCGTCTAGATCGTCTGTTAGTACTTGCGTGGCTGCGCCGAGTTGGACAAGAATGCCTGTGAAGGATTGGGCCAGGGTATCGTGAATTTCGCGCGCCATACGATTGCGCTCTTCTAAAATTGAGGCGGCCTCGGCTTTTTTCCGATCGCTAATGTCATAAATCGAAGCGATTCTAACCACTTGCTCGCGGTAGGTTGTCACTTTAACGCGAATCTCTGCGGGAAAGGTAGTGCCGTCGTTGCGTAGACAGCTAATCTCCTGAAAGCCTTCACCCTCAGCCTGCAGCTTCTGGACAACCCAGTCTCGGTCATCTGCAGTCACCAAATTGCCGACAGGCATGCCCACCGCCTCAGCCAGTGAGTAGCCAAACATCCGGGTAAAGGCAGAGTTCACATCGAGAATGCGCTCCTGCTCCATGATCACGATCGCCTCTACCGCAGCCTCTGCCAGCTGGCGAAAGCGGGCTTCACTCTCCCCCAGACCGCGTTCTGCCTGCTGCCGCTCAACAATTTCCTGCTGCAAGGTCAGGGTGCGCTCGTCTACCCTTTGCTCTAGGGTGTGGGCATAGTCGTTGAGGTTGTCCCAGAGCAGGTAGCTATTGCTGGCGATCGCAGCACCGACCAGGGCCAATAGCGGCGGCACCACAATAATCCACCAGCCGACGAGAAATAGTCCATAAGCGACCCCAATCAGCGTGCCCCCCAGCACTACTACCCGTAGGATAGTTTGGCGCGGTGATGAGGATTTCCAGCCGATCACGGCTCCTATCCCTGACCAACCGATGATCCATAGCCATTCCAACGGGTCTGGCCAGACCCGCAGCAGCGGGCGGCCCTCTAGCGCCGCACTGAGCAATTGACTGGCGAGCAGCGCATGCACTTCAACCCCAGCCGGTGCCATTAGGGTATCGGTCGTGTAGGAAGTAAAAAATGTGTCTTCGATGCTCTCTGCCGTAAGGCCAACCAAGACGATACGATCGCGCATTAAATCTGGTGGAACATCGCCCTGGAGCAAATCCGTGATTGAAACTGTGCGGAACCTCTGGCGAAATCGGGGAAAATTGGCCAGGATCTGGTACCCCCCGGCATCGATGCTTGCATAGCCGCCCGCATTTGGGGTCAAGGGGGTGAAGGTAGCCCGCCCCAGGCTAAAGGTCATCTGATCGGGGGTGATGGGCTGCCGCTCAATACCCTGTTGGTCAAGATAGGCAAAGGCTAAGCGCGCCCCCAGGGTAAAGATGGAGCGATTGTCTGGCGTTCTCAAATAGAGCAGGCTGCGGCGAATTCGATTATCGGGGTCTAAGAGCAGATCGCTAGCGGTGACTTGATCGCGCTGTTTTAACTCAGAGGGGGCTTGAATTAGTTCCCCTTGAGCCGTTTTGATCACCTTCTCTACGCCAAATAAATTAGGCATGGAGGCAAAAACATCGGTGAGGTCTTGATGACCGGGCTCGACGGGGAGGTCACGAAAGAGATCTAGACCAACGACTCTCGGCTGCTGCTGTTGAATGAGTAATAGAATACGAGCCAGGGTGGCATCGGACATAGGCCACTGCCCCAGTTGCTTAATGTCCGATTCATCGATCGTGACCAGGACGATGCGTGGGTCTGCAGGTTCAACCGGACGCAGCCGAAACATCTGGTCAAGGGCGATCAATTCCATGAACTGGAGCGCCCCGGCTAATCGCAAAATCAGCAAGCCTCCGGCAATACTGGGAGCAGTAACTAAAACGCCGCGCCATTGCCGCCATTGCCCCAGCCGCTGGTTTAAGGTTCTCCACATAGACTCAGTGCAAGCGCTCAGAACAGACTGGTTTGGAGCTGAAATTAAACAGGTTTTGAGTTTTAGGCCTTGAGGTTGAAGGTTTGAATGGGCCGCTGACCTCAACCTTCAACCCTCAAAACTTAGGCAATCTCTAGTATGGAGCCGAGCTGCTATCGACTGGGGTATCGATTCCACCCGATTGCAGAAACTCATGCCAGATTGTAGGAAGGCTTGAGTTCTGGGGCTGGCTGCGCCGTAACTCATGCAGCAGGGCGAGGGCATCATACCAAACGCCGTCTTGCTGGTATAACGCCAAGCGATCGCTTGGCGAGGCCTGCCCTAGCTGGTCAATGCGAGCCGGGTCGAGTTCGGTGCGCTGCACAGTACCGGTGACAAATTGATCGCTCAGCCGATCGTTCGGATCGCAAATGATGGCAAAAGTCCAGGTATAAAACTTGCCCACCTCTAAAGCGGCGGTTTGGTCAGGCAGACTGACACTAACGATAGCGGGCGTTGAGGGCAGGGACACGGTGGTTCGATAAAGGCCTTGCCCGGCCTGATTGCGGAGACTAAATTCTGCGCTTTCAGCACGAGTGGTGGGCACATAGGCCAGAAACGTGGGATGGGTAGCTAAGGTTAAGCCCGGTTTGGTAGTGGGGCTAAGCGCCGTTAGCTGGGAGCTGGGGGTGGCTGAAGAGGAAGGTGACCCCGCATCTTGAGGACAGGCCGCTGCATTTCGCCGTCCCCCTGGGGCTGAGCTGCCCGGATTGGTCGGCGGCGGCGGTGGGTTGCTTTGCTTCAGGAGAGTGCCCCTGGCGATCGCGAGGGGGGTATAGGCAATCGAGGAATGGGGAGAGGCGATCGCCTCAGCCTCCAGGTCTAGCCCCAGCAGAACGACAGCGGCAGCACAATAGACGAGAGATTTAAACATGGTTTTATAGCCAATTTCCTAACAAAATAAACGGTGCCCAATAGTAGGGCGAGAGGTAGTCGTCCTGGTGCAGCAGGGTGACCTGGGCGCGGCGCAGGGCCTCGGCCTTGGTGACGCCAGGCAACCCTAGCTGGCGGTAAAACTCAATCATCAGGGCGGCGGTAGAGCGATCGCCCACCGACCACAGCGAGGCCAGGGTGCTGCGCGCCCCTGACCGCACCGCTACACCGGCCATGCCCAAGGCGGCTTGGCGATCGCCTGTGGCCGTTTGGCAGGCGCTTAGCACCAGCAGCTCAATTGGGGTGCGATCGCCCTCCCGAAAGCGCAGCAGCTGATCGAGCTGCTTAACGTCAATGCGGCCATCCCAGGTCAAGATAAACGTGTCCTCCGCTTTTGAACTAAATTGACCGTGGGTGGCCAGGTGAACAACGGAAGCCGGGGTCGACTCAACCTGGGCTTGAAACGATTGATTGGTAAACGACTGATCCAGCAGCACCTGGCTCGGTAGTTCGGCTTTAATCTGATCAATTTCAACCACCACGTTCGGCAAGGCTGAAAAGCCCTCGCGGGCCTGACTCAACCCTGCCAACAGCAGATGCAGCCGCTGCCGTTCGAGCGCCTGGGGTTGCAGCAGCTGCAATCCAGGGGTGAGCACAACGCTGTAGGTTTCAATCAGGTAGCGATCGCCATCGTGGAGGGCGGCCATGGGCATGTTCCGCAGTTGGCCGTCGGGCACAAAAACCAGGGTACTAATGCCGCTAGCCGTGAGCTGATCGTCTATCGGGCGCAGCAGCAAATCATAGACCTGCTGCGCCGCCGGTAGCCAGTCTTCGACAAAGGCCGTCGGCCTGAGAGATTGACGCATTTGAGTCAAAATCTGCTCGACCTCCACCTGGGGAAGTGAGGTTTTGTGATAGCGCAGCGGCTGATTGGGCAACGCCAGAATTACCGCTAGCTGATTTGGCAGAATGATCGGATAGATCACGGCGGCGTGGGGATCGATGCGGTCAATTTCCACCGGGCGCGCATTCACGCAGGCCTCTCGAAAGAAGTTGTCGAGTTCGGCCAGCTGCAGCGCCTCGATCACCTCCCGCGCCTGTTTCAGATTTTCCTGGCTAGGCACCTGGTCTGGGCCAGATGCGTCAGACTGCAGCAGCAATTCCACAAACTGACGATAGACCGGCTCAACACTTTCTCGAAAAGAAAACTGCACATCTTGACTAATCGCTACCAGATCGCTGCGGAGGGATTGCAGAGATTTAACCGCGTCAGCGTAGGCTGCTTTGGCCTGGGGCAAATTGCCACTACAGGGCTGGGTGCCCTGGCAGTTGATGCGGCCTAGCTGCCACTGCCACTGGTAGGCAATATCAGCGGCACCTGTGGCCTGCGCCAACTTCAGAGCCTGCTGGGTCAACTCCTGAGCCTCGCCCCACTGACGGGTGGTTTCATACAGACTGCCCAATGTACCCAGAGCGTAAGATTCAGCCCGAGTGTCCTCTACCCGATGGACGTACTGCACCGCCATGGCCAAGTCTTGGGCCACGGTCTTGAATAGCTCGGGAGGCAGCGTTTCTTCGGCTTCTCCGGCTCCGCTGCTCAGCTTGACCACGCTCTGAGCCAAATTAATTCGCCCGTAAACGGCGATATTCCCGGGTGGCAATGTGCTCAGGAGGGCCTGCAGTGGCGGCACCAGGCGTTTGGCCTCAGCCCATTGCTGAGTTTCTACCAGCAAACTGAGCTGCACCAGCTGCACTTGAGCGGTGGTGGCCGGGGAAGAGGCCGTAGCCGCCGCCTGCTGGTAAAAGGCCAGCGCTCCAGCGGAGTCTTCCTGAGCACGCGCCGTATTGCCCAAACTGAGGAAAATTCCGCTGATGTCGGATGCGGATGCGGGGGGATCTGAGGGAAGCTGCTGGGCGATCGCCAAACTCTGCTCTAGAACCTGACGCGATCGCTCCAGATCTCCCACCCACCTCAAAATCTTGCCCAGGTTGCGCAGCCCTGTCACTTTCAGCGGCGAATCGGGCTGACCCTGAAGCGATTGCTCGACCTGGCTAAGTAGCTCTCTAGCTTGCCGATAAAATCCGGCTGACTGTAAGGCTCTGGCCTGATTGATCTGGCTCCCCAAAATGCCGTCGGTATCATCAGTCGTTCGGTAGGTCGCTTCTGCTGCTTGCCAGGTAGCCAATGCGTCTGAAGCCAGCCCCTGATCCAGCTGTAGCTGGCCTTGAATGGTGAGCACCTGAGCCCGCACCCAAGCAGCCTCTGGATTGGCTGCTGCAGGAGGCACGTTAAGCAACGCAATAGCCTGCTCGATAGCATTATTAGCGGTTATCCGCTGGCCTAAATCATCGAAGGCCTGGGCCTGAAAACTCAACATCAACGCTTGATTGAGGGCATCACCCGCCTGCTCGTAGCGACTTATGGCCTGTTGCCAAAGGGCGATCGCCTCAGCCGGCTGACCCACCTGATAGGCATTCTCGGCCTGCTGCACAAGTTGATCGAGAGGAATCAAGGCCGCAGAGGGCTGAGATGGATCAACCGAACTTGATAGTTTTGGGGTTTCCACCCTGTTCTCGTGGCCAGGATCCTGTATGGCGATCGCAACGGTGGCATGCAAGGTTATTGCCAGCAAGAGCCCTAATCCTGCCAACTGCAACCATCTTAGCCATCTCGCCTGAGCCAAGATGAGCCACCGCGTAATCCGCCTCGTCTGGTGAGCCTCATTCATCGGCTTAGGGTGCTCCTTGCAGTGCTGCAATCAGCAAACGTCCTGGGCTAACTCTTTATCGCAGTTTTTGCTCAATAAGACCAGACAAGTTAGATAAGTAACGAGTCTTGCGAAACCTATTAACTTCCCTGGCAGGCAACAGCAAGGCTCAGCGAATCGTGGGCCGCGACAGCCGGGCCAACCAGCCGAATGGAGCCGCTGGGCGTGACTTGCAATGCGGTTACTTCAATTAAAGGTGGGGTAGCGCGTCGCCCATCAGACACGGAGGCGTTTGGGGGAGGGTTGCCCAACTCAGACGAGGCTGGTCGAGTCGCCCCTAGCCTGCGGCGGTCCTGCCAGTTAGCATCGTCATCCAGCTGCTGTTCCGGGTTTGGCGGTAGACCACCTCGTCCGGTGACGACAAAGGAATTGCCCTGACTGGCCGGGCAGCCTTGGGCAATCAGCCGAGACGGATCGCTCAGGTTGGCGGGTAGCTCAACCAAGCCAAGGGTTAAGTCAACGCCTGCGGTAGTTACGTCGATGGCACCACCTAGCGATGAGGTAGCCCCAGTGGCCGTGATGTCGCTTAAAGAGGTAGGGCTGGGGCGAGGCTGGATACCCAGAACCCCAAACGCATTGATGCTGACGTTGCCACCCCGGAAGTTTTCAGAGTTGGCACTGATGTTGCTATCTTCCCCTGATACAGCGACTAAAAACTGGGTGTCAATGGCGACGTTACCACCGGGAATGTCAGGGCCTGTGGCGTTGGTGGTGATATTGCTGCCGTTTCGCAAAACGATTAGCGGCGATCGCAGGTTGATATCACCGCCCCCGCCAGATGTATCAGCTCGAATGCGGCCTTGGTTATTGAGCAGAATGCGATTGGCATCCACAGATAAAGCGCCTGCCGTACCTGTCCCCGCACTACTCACCGACACTTCTGCCTGGTTTTGAATGGTTAAAGTGCCCGCTCGGAGATTCAAGTTTCCACCTGCTCCACTGCCCTCTGTTCCTGCTGCAATGATAGAGCCGTTGCCTGTTAAGGTAATCGATTCTGGAGCGGCGATCGTCAACGTTCCACCCCGACCGCTGCTGAAGGTGGAGGCAGAAATTTGTGCGCCGTCCTGAAGCGTGACTTGAACACTCTGCCCATTCTCGCGGGGCTGAATGGTTAAGTTACCTGCATCGGCAGCTGTGGTGGTTTGAGCGAAGAGACCACTGGTTGCACCTGACAGTTGCAAGTCTGAAGTCTGTACCGTGATGTCGCCAGCACGACCGTTACCAAACGTCGTGGTGAGCAACTGCCCACCGCTGGTTACGCCTACCGCATCAGCACTGACAGTGATGTTGCCTGCGTCTCCATCTCCAAATGTAGACGCTGAAAGTTGAGCGTTATTGAGAACGGAGAGCGATCGCGCGGTGATGTCAATATCGCCACCTCTTCCCACTCCCCCTTCCGAAAGCGTGCTGATGGCATCGCCACCATCAAACGAGACAGTACCGCTTGCCCGAATCTGGATATTCCCGGCATTACCTTGTGTTCTCGCATCTGTGATGATTCTTCCTTGCTCGGAAACCGAGAGTGAGCCTGTGGTGATGGTGACATTTCCTCCGTTTCCCACAGATCCTTCGGTTACTGTAGTAAATACCCCGCTTTGGTTCACGATATTAGTTGGGGCTGTGCCACGAATTTGTACAGAGTCACGTGCCTGAATGTTGACACGACCTGCGCTGCCAACTCCACCGACATTGGCAGTGTTCACAGCACCCCCGTTGGTCAAAAACAGTGACCCAGTGGTGATATTCACATTTCCTGCTTCACCTGTAGCGCCTGGTTCCACTCGCGTGAAAATAGTACTGCTATAGTCTCCGGTGGGATTTTCACCGTCTATAGAGACACGATCGCGGGCGTTTATGGTCACGCTACCCGCATTGCCCTGCCCCTCTGTGCTGAAAAGTAGTTGAGCCCCATCGGCAAGAGTCAGTGCTTCTGTTGTGATGACAATGCCACCTGTGTTACCGATCGCGTTATTTTGCACGATGCCGAGCACGTAGCTGTTATTAAAAGAGACGGTATCACGGGCATTAATAATCACACTGCCTGCATTGCCCTGCCCTCTGGTGCGGAAATCCAGGTTCGCCAACTCTGAAAAGGTCACTTCGCCTGCTGTGATGGTAATACCACCCGTGTTACCGATCGCGTTATTTTGCACGATGCCGAGCACGTAGCTATTATTAAAAGAGACGATATCACGGGCATTAATAATCACACTGCCTACGTTCCCTTGTCCGCTGGTAGCCGCAATCAGTCGAGAATTTCCTTCAAGAAACAGCGATCCTGTAGTGATCGTCATATCACCCACATTGCCCGTGCCTCCGGGGAGTACTTCGACACGAGATGTCGCTTCATTCAATAGGTTCACTGATTCTGTTGCATCAATCTGAATGCCCCCTGTCTGAGCACCAACAAAGCCTGAGTCACCATTAATGCCTACTCGAAGTCTACTTTCATCACTCAGCGTCACGTTTCGAGCTGCGATCGCAATACTTCCACCTTCATCCGCAAGCACATTTATTCTGGAGTCGTTAATTAACGAAACATTTGCGCGTATAACACCATCGGGAATAGTCAGTTGCCAATCTTCGAAAGTCGTTGCCAAACCAATTGTTCCTACCCCACCTACGCTGCCTATATCGACATAACTTCCCGGACTTGCCAACCGTCCATTATCTAGTTCCACAGGGCCGCCGACAAGCAATAAATTTTGCTTTAGGGGAACTTGTAAACCTGAGTCATCAAAGGTAGAGCGATTGATAATTGGCTGGGGGATTTGGTTGAAAAACAGTACATTAGGATTGATGGTAAGTAGCTGGCTAGGCAATGGCTGAGTAGCATCGCTGCTAAACACCTCCCCATTGGGAAAGCCGATCGCATTGGCAGTCGTGCCTACAAAAGACCCTCCAATATTTAGCGCTCCATTCGGGCCAAACAGAATGCCGTTAGGGTTGAGCAAAAACAAGTTGGCGGTACCGTTAGCCTGAATCAACCCATCAATATTAGAGACCGATCCACCTGTAACCCGGCTAAAAATAGTCTGTACATCGGCAGCATTATTAAAGTAAACAGAACCTCCAGTCGGCACCGAAAACCCGCTAAAACTGTGGAACAAGTTACCCCCGCGCTGCGCCCCACCATCAACCTGAAAATTGGCATCGCCCGAGATTTGCGATCGCTCCCCCACTGGCAGCGTATCGTCAGAGATCACCTGCGCCACAATGGGTCGAGCAACTCCCAAAGCCCCTAACACACTGCCTATGATCAATAACAAGGCATTCCAGTAGTGTTGGCTCACGTCATGCTCTTCACTTCCATCTTTGGCTAGGGGTTAGTTGAAGCTATCTGACCTTAAGGCGATTCACCTGAATTTAGGTATTAGGGACACCTCGAAAAATACAAATCTTATTGGGAATAGTAACGAGATTTCAGTAGTTCTAGGCTCCTAAAATTCTCGCGGATCTGATACTGTGACTACCGCCAATAACTAGGGCTCGTTTGTTCTCCAGGGTGTTGGTCATGGTCAATACCTGGATTGTTGATTACCACCTGGGAAGCAGGCTGCGCCTTCGGTTCCAACGCGTGGGCGTTTAAGTCGCTGATCTGAATCCACTATAAACGAATGGCACTGACATAAGGTCAAAATTGGTATGACACGGCACGAGATTTCAAGGGTTTCAGCCTCTGATCTGTGCTTACGTCAGTGCCATTCCACTATAAACAGCCTTCTCAAACCTGTCGTCCCTTCTAAGTTGAGGTTTTTGTACCATACAAAGATTGATTAGCCCGTACATCCTAGAGGGGTAGGAGCACTCCAACTAAAGTTGGAATGCATTATGTATTGGATATTCAGCTTGCCACTAATAAGGCTGGATGAACAGCAGATTTGACCAGGTTCAGGGATACATTCTGTTTCAGGGTCGGTTCCCGCAGTACATACCCGACACCTCGCACCGTATGAATCAGCCGGGGCATGTGATGCTGTTCTAGCTTTAAGCGGAGATAGCGTATGTAGACATCTAAAACATTGGAATCAATATCGGTATTTTGAGTCCAAACCTGCTCAAGGATTTGATAGCGAGTCATTACCCGTCGAGGATGCGCCATAAAGTATTCTAAAAGTGAGAACTCTCTAGCCGTAAGTGCGATCGCATGCTGATGGCGGTAGACGTCATGGGTCAAACGATCAAGCACTAATTCCCCAAAATGCAGGCGATCGCATCGGTCTTCTAGCCTGGCACGACGCAGGCGCGATCGCATCCTTGCCTTTAATTCTTCCATTGCCATCTGAGGAAATACATAATCATTGGCTCCGGCGTCTAGTGCGGCAACACATTCTTTGACATTGTGTCTTGCACCCAACAAAATCAGTTGAACCTGATCGTCAATTGAGCGCAACCGACGACAAATCTCCAATCCCGAAGAATCAGGAAGACTCATGCCCAAAAGGATCAGGTCTGGATGCAATTCATGCGCATGAATTAACCCTTCTATGCCGCTGTGAGCAACCGTAAGGCAGTAGCGACCGCCCAGACTCTGCTCTATTGAGCTCGATGAATATCTGCCTCAATCAGTAAAATTAGGGTGTTCATAGGTTTACTCCTTTCGGACTCAATTAATCGCCATAAAAATTTAGGGCAATAATTAGCTGTGTTTTTGCTTAGTGAACAAGACCAGAACGCAGCGCCCGAATCGCGGCTTGGGTACGATCACTCACGCAGAGCTTATCCAAAATATTTCGCACATGACTTTTGACTGTGCCGGTCGTGATGTAGAGCTTTCTGGCAATTGTAGAATTGCTGCACCCCTCTACAATGAGCTGCAATACCTCTAGTTCACGGGCTGTCAACGATGCGATCGCAATACTTTGTCTATATTCTGGCTCGACCGCTCGAATCATCACCATCTCAACATATTTGACATGATTAGGTTGGCCAGAATGGGATTGACTTAATAACTCCATAACTTCCTGAGCAACGGTAGTTAATGCTCGATTAATATCGGTCTTATCAAATGAATTAGCCTGATCTGAACGCTCTAGAGACTCACGCAAATCGTTGCTTACGACTAAAGCAGACGCCATAATACTATCCCCATTCACATACTAATTAGAAATCTATTCAGATTGAACTATGCAGGTGGCACTGAACAAATTCAGAGATTATCAATCATCTGAAATCTGCGTTTGCATGGGTTTAAATATAGAGAACTTTCACTGACCTGTCGTCCACTCAGAGTTGACACTTCTGTCCCATAGCGTGATTGACCCAACCGCCCATCTCATACTGGACGGTTTACTCCACCTTAAGTTGGGCTTTGAACTCAGACCCAGGCCAGCTTTACCTGACAATGCCAGAGTTGGCCACCTGCTGGACTGACAAAACTCTCGAAACCTTGATTCTGCCGTAGGTTGGGTTAGCGATAGCGTAACCCAACAAAACCTTTACTGGCGTTGGGTTTCACTTCGTTCAACCCAACCTACAACCTACAGGGCAAACTGATTTGAGAAAATTGCATTCAGGAATTTTTTGGGAAAGAAGATGCCCTAAGCGCAGGCCCTGCGCCCTTGAGAAGAATCCAAATTCTCGGGTATTTTCGTTACCAGAATTGCCCTAAAAGGTCGTTAGACCGATGGAAAAATAGATGCCACTCGCTTGCCAGGAGTTGCCCGACTCGCTGCCGTTGAGGGGAATGCCCCAGTCCAGCCGGGCGCTCCAGTAGTCTCCTTCGGTCCACAGCAAACCAACCCCAGTACCCACTAGAGTGTGAAGCTCCGGGTTGGGCAGCCGGGTGTTCCATCCCGTGCCAAGGTCGAAAAAGGGCACCACTTGCAGCAGGCCCTGGCGAGCACGATCACGTAGAATGGGCAGTCGCACCTCGGCGGAGGCCAGCAGAGCATTGTCGCTCAGCAGTCGGTCTTGGGAATAGCCCCGCACCGTGCCCTGCCCGCCCAGGCCAAACAACTCCTGAGACGGTAACGTATCGCTGGCCAGCTGAGCCTCACCGCGTACCAATAGCAACGTGTCGGGGCCGAGCAGTCTGGCCCACTGGGCCTGCCCCAGCCAGGAGAAAAACTCGCCATCGGGGGCATCACCCGTTATATTTAATGGGGTTGACCCGCCCAGACCGAGGTTAAACTGCGATCGCGCCGCCACCACGCTACGGCTACCCCGCTGCACCCAGTCCTGAGCAAAACGCAGCACAAACACCTCCACCTCCCCGTTGGCATTGGCCCCAAAGGCCGGAAAGGGGATCGCTTCACCGAGAATATCTGCCAGAAAGACGGTGCGACTCCGTTTCCAGGAGCCCGTCAGCGTCAGGGCCAATTCTTGCGTCGGGGTCAGAATGATCGGCTGGCGGTAGAACACATCTAGTAAGGTGCTGTCGGTGGTAATGCCCAGAATATCGGCGGGCTGGCTAATCACCTGGCTGTGGGTGTACTCAAAGCGGGCACCCACAGTACCGTTGCGAGGGTTGAGCGGAATGTGATAGCTGGCGCTGAGGCGATCGCTGCCGTCGGTATTCAGGTAGCCCAGCCGCAGCCGATCCCCGTGGCCAGTTAGATTGCGCTGGTTGAGAAACAATCCCCGCTCCCAGGTGCCCACCGAAACCGGGCGACTGTTGCTGGTGACAAAATCCACATCCACACTGTCGGCCTCTGTTACCGTTACGGTCAGACGGCTAGTGCCCAGTTCCACCCCCGCCGACAAATCGCCAGAAATGCTGGCAATCAACGGGTCAAGCTGGAGAAGCCGCAGCGCATCCACCAGGCGATCAACATTGAGGGGAGGCGTAGCGGCCAGAGCCAGACGGCTGGTGATATAGCTCGGGTTGAGTCGCGCCGTGCCCTCGACCTGAATATCGCTCAGGCTACCTTCAATCACCTGAATGGTGACGGTACCTTGCTCCGGCTCCTGAGGAGGAATAAACGCCCCCGACGACACATACCCCCGGTCTACATAGAGCTGAGTAATCGTGGTGCGAGCCTGCAACAGCTCCGTCAGCGTCAGGGGTCGGTTCACAAACGGGGCCAGCACCGTCTGCAGCTCGACCTCGCTAAACACCGTGCTGCCCACCACCTCAAAGCGATCGACCACCAGGGTGACCTCGCCCCCTGGCGGAGCGGTATCCTCGGGCTGGGGGGCATCGGGCACCGTCAGAGAAGGATCCGGCGGGGATGGTTCTAGCAGTTCTGTGGGCGGCGGCAGGGGGGGTAACGGTCGCGGTTCAACGGCTCGGGGCGGCACCTGGGCCAGGGTAGAAAAGCGATCCTCCATCAGTGAGACCGCATTCAGGCTGGAGAACCCATCCCTGGTTGACCCCATCGCCACAGCTCGCTGTTCATCCCCCAAACCCCATATCGAGACCTGTAGTAGGGCTTTGCAGAACAAAGTCGTACCAATTATCCTGAACGCAGTCCTCCAGTAGGGAGTATGTGAGAGATCCGTCTTAGGCAGCTGTTCTACAGGCGATAAAGGCTTAACCATAGCCATAGTCCTTTACACCTAAGTGAAGATGAACTTACTTATCCCTCGTAACCACACTCTGATTGGGTCAAAAGTCAGGATATGGAAGATGTAGGACTCGCGTTATGTAGAACGGGTCATTTTGCTTAAGACACAGGTGGACAAAACTGGTATGGAGCACCGGTTATACGCCAGTCCTCAAGACTAATCTGGACAATGTCCCAAATAATCTGGCGATGGTTATACTGCCTCGCCCCAGTAGTTTACCGTTGAATTCGTTTAAGTAGTGAATAAGCTTGTTGTAGCGCTGGGCCATAGAGGTTGTCTGGCCCAGCAGGAGCCAATCCATTCTGGACAGTCTCTTGTCCCGCTGGCTTAACCTCAGTTGCGGCCTTCAGTCGAGCCCGAGCACTGCGCAGTAAGCCCAGAAAATCTTTGCCTGGCCAGGCAGCTTCCCTAGCGACTCACCCTCAGTTAGCTAAGAAGACGCTAGTAGGTCAAGGCGAATTTTTTGATTGAGTTGAGTGATCGTACGTTCTCTAGCATAATCAGCGGCGGCGCAGGCGGCAGTGGTCTGTTAGGCGGTGATGGGTAAGATGGTTGCAGTGCAACTACTCCAAAGCCATGGATTGTCCTCACTGTCAGAGCCTCCAGGTCGTGAAGAATGGGCGGGAATCACTCTCAGCCGGTGTGCTCCTCCAACGATATCGCTGCAACGATTGCAGAAAGCGATTTAATGAGCGCACCGGCACCCCAATGGCACGCCTGCGAGCCCCCAACGCATTGGTAGCCACGGCGTTGAATAGCTGCACCGAAGGAATGGGAGTGCGGGCGGCAGGCCGCACTTTCGGTAAATCTCACTCAACGATTCTGCGCTGGGAAGAGCGCCTGGCGAATCAGGTTGACGCCTGGTTACCCCCGGCACCAGCAGATCAAGAGGTGACGTTAGAAGGGGATGAAGCGTACACTCGCGTCGGCGAGAACCTTCCCCCCTGCTAGCTCGGAAGGTTGGACGATCCACTTTATCGAACGCAGCAGTCGCTACTGGGTCTCGACGCGGGCGGGGCATAAGGATGAATTGCTGTTTCAGCGGGGAACTCAACAGGCCTGGCAGTGGGCACAAGCTTGCTCTTACATTCGGTGGTTCACCGATGGTGAGCGGCGTTACGGGAAAGCGTTGTGGGACTTAGCCAGTGTCTATCTGGCGCTCCGCGGTTGTCCGGGGACTTACCGCACTCGAAAAGTTTGGCGAGAAGGCCTGGAAGTGGCGATGAAAATTAAAGGCTCTCAAGGCCAACGGCGTGTGGTCTGGGTTAAAACAGAGCATCCCTTTACGGCCATTAGCCCTGTGGCAAAGGTGCATGCGAATCATAACGTAGGCGTCAGACTTCCCGAAGGGTGGCTCAAAATGCGGCTCTGAGACGACGCTGTAGCGCGTATCGGCGGCGTCAGAATCTTTATGCCAAGACTCGGGCGGGGTTGCAGCGCGTCTTGGATGTCCAGCGAATCATCCACAATTGGGTCAGACCGCATTGGGGATTAGGGAAACGGACAACTCCGGCGATGGCGATAGGCCTCTGCTCTCGCCCCTTGTCAACCCAGAAAGTTCTTTGCATGAGAGGGTTTCGATACATCTCCTCTTAACGAACCAGTGCCGAACACCCTTTCACCGCTATTAGCCCTAAGCATGAGGTTCATGCCAATCACAATGAGTCGCAAAATGCTTCTTTAAGGCGACGGGCGAGTGCCTATCGGAGACGGCAGAACTTGTATGCCAAGCGAGTTGAAGCCTTATAGCTATAGCCACTTAGGTTAGGACAGAGCCGTCATTCCCGCGCAGGCGGGAATCCACTAGCCCGTAATCGCTCTCAAAGGGATTCCCGTTTTCACGGGATTGACAGATCGGGATCGTTGCCAGCATAACGTCCTAATAATGTCGGCTATGGCTATAACTCTCAATTTCGCTGTTCGGTGGCGTGAAGTTGCAAATGGCCCTAAATCCAGCCTTCTTCTTGGGGCAAGCCATGTTGACTAGTTCATAGCCGATGAGACTGTCAAAACAAGGTTTTGTTCATCACCTGTCAAAAAACCAGTGCCCAGGATTTACTCTACCTCTGGTTGCTAAACCCTACGGGGGCGTAGACCATCATGGCATTTAGCTCGGCACACCAGATCACGACAGATTGATACTGACTGATGTCATTGACCATAGAGATGGGGTAGCGGTGCTTGCCCTCCAGGATCTGCATTTTGCCGAGCAACAGCCTCCCCTCTGCTGACAAAGGGGAGGCTGTTGCTCGGCAAAATTAGGGTTAGATCCGGGCTTTGTTCGAGAACATTGAACGGGGCATAGAACTTTAGAAAGAGCTGCGTATTCTCGGCCACAATGCGGGCCTGGGGCTGCATCATCTCGGCGCGGTGGGCTATGGCCAGGGTTTGGACTGCGGCATTAAGTTGGGGTGGTTTAGCCAATAGGGGCCGCAGGGTAGTAGCAGCAGGCAGCAAAGCGCGATTCGCGGAGCGATCCGGTTCGAAATCGGCGGAGCTGAGCAGGGCATTGGCCAGCACCAGCAGGGGAGTGACCAGGGCGATCGCACCATGGATTGTCAATCGCCACTGCTGCATGATTAGGGCTCAGGAAAAGGGGGCTTGGCTGAATTCCCTCATCATCCCTAGGACAGCTGATATTCCCCTGAAGCTCTGTTAAGACCCTGATTTGGAAGTTCTTAACTGGTAGTCATCAAATTCTCAGGGCATTTTCAGCTCCACCGAATTAGGTATCCCAGGCTAAAATCGCCTCAGGGTCTGAGTAGGCTAATCAGCAGCGCCACTAGTGAGATGGCCAGGCAGGACCCCAGGCTGAGGTAGCTAAACCAGATGATCTGATTGGCCTTGCGCTGGGCTTCGGCCAGCAAGCGGTTAGCCTGGTTTTTAGCCTCTAGCTCCAAGCGCACCATTTTGGCATCCCACTCTTGACTGGCGGAAAGGTAGCGGTAGTCGAGATCGCTGAGGCTTTTATGAGCAGCCCAGTGCAGGGCATCTTGCAATGCCTGACCCATGAGCAGACGTAAGTCATCTTGACAATTAGAGGCGAACCCAGGCTTGCAGCATGACCGCGTAGGGCCGCTGCTGAGCGAGGCACTGGTTGACCCAAGCGAGGTTGAAGACTTCGACGTAAATGGGGTTGGCAACTTGAAGGTGACCGTTGCGGACGATCGCAATGCCCGACAGCTTTAGCTCGGCTTGGTCTGAGCTGCCGTCGGTGAGAATATTGCCTGCGGTGAGAATGCGCTGGTGAAGGCTGAGCAGTCGGCTCGATCGCAGCTCGTCAGCTACGAGGCGATCGCGAATGGTGCGCAGGTGTTCGGGGTCGTCCTGGGCTTCCCACTGGTGCAGAAGGTGCGATCGCACCAAGGCCTCTACCCGCGCCCTCTCGGCCCCCGCCACAAGGGGATTGTTCCGGTGGGCTGTCTGAATTAGATCGCAGAGTTTTTGGGTCAAAAAGGGCTGTCCCCCAGTCCAGTGCAGCACTGCCGCCAGCACCCGATCGGGTCGCTCCGTTAAACCCACAAGACCCGCTGCTAGGGGAGTAGTTTCATCCTGCGTGAAGCCCGTTAGGGAAATTGCCCTGCCAATATTAAACGGTGTTTGATCCGCCGCTACCAGGTCGTGGGGAGTAGCCACCCCAAACATGGCCCAGTTGAGGCGGCGATAGGCGAAATTCTCAGCCCGCTGGTTGTAGCAAAAGCGCACTAGCCCAAAAAAATCCCCGGCTGAAAAGTTCAGCCCCTTCACGGCGTCGATTTCATCTAAAAAAATGAACAGGGGCTGGTCGGACTGGGTGTTGAGTAAAACGGTTTCAATCCAATAGCTCAGTTTTTGCACGGGTGGCAGCAACCCTAGTCCCTGCCACCAGGTCGGCAAATCAACCCCATTGGGTAAGCGAAACTTGCGCTGCAGGTCAAAGGCTAGCCCCATGTACCACTGCTCGGGGGTAATCTGCTGACTGCCAATGCGAGTGAGGTCAATCCCGGCACAGCGACCCATATCTTCGGCCTCTAGCCGCTGTCGAGTGCGCAGTCGCAGACTCGACTTACCCATCTGCCGCGAGGTCAGTACGTAGCACAGCTCGCCCTTGACCAGCGCTTGGTAGAGGGTGCGATCGGCCTCTCGCTCTATATAAGTCGGGTCATCAGCGGCGAGGCTGCCTCCTACCCGGTACTCAACCATAGGTCGAACTCAAGGACGGGGGCAAAAATGCCAAAAAATACTGGCGGTAGAGTTCACAACTGGGAGTGGCCAAGTTCTTGCTCAGGGTAACCAGGCCCAGACTTTCGAGGCGGTAGGCGGCGATCGGCTCTAGGGGCATGGGCGCAGCCGACTCGATGACGTGGCGAAAGGCCACATGCAAGTCAGGGTGAGGGTACAGAGCGGCTAGCAATTCCCGCAGGTGATCGCTATAAATTCCTGACTGAGTGGGAGCTTCTTCAATTATTAGCTGCTCTAGGCTAAGGTCGCCCTGGGCCATGGCGTAAAGAGCCAGCCGCACCAGCCCAGGCCGATAGCTCACCACCTGCAATAGCAACAATAGCTTCTGAGCACCGTCACTACCTGTGGCCCAGGGTAGCTGGTGGCGGCAGGCCAATTCTTGCACCTGGGCCAGAGTATGTGGATGGATCGGGCGATCGCCGACAAGAAAGTGCGCCGCATCACCTCTCTCTAAAACCTGTAAGGCTTGATCGCCAGTGGCATGGTCACCGATGCGGTGATCAACCCCAAGGAGCCTGGCAACTCCTGACTGCTTGGGGTGCGCCCCAGTCAAACGAAATTTGCTGGGCATTCTAGCCTCCATCAATATTCCTTGACCTGCTCGTGCTCAAAACACCATAGCCACTGTTCTCCCAGTTCGGCGGAGCTAATCACGGTGTGACCGGTTTCTTCGTAGTGGCGGCGGGCGTGTTGATGTGAAGACGAATCGCAGCACAGCATCTTGTCGCAACCTTGGCAAATGCGCAGGTGCACCCAGCGGCTTTTGATCTTGACGCATTCTTCGCAGCGAAGTATTGGGTAGGTGGCTTTAGAAATGATGGTTTCGGCACTCAGATCGCTGAGATGTTGGCAGGTCATCAGACTCCTCCTGAAATGGTGCTGGGAACGATCCTGGGTGTGCTGGGGTTAGTGCCTTTGGAGCAGCTAATTTTCAGCAAATCCATCGCTATTCCTAGAGCTCTACCCTATTTTGTCCCTTATAGACAACCGAGGTACTCATAGCCGAGCTAGACCACACTTGCGGGCAATGATGACAGCCTGGGTGCGATCGCTCGCCCCCAACTTATATAAAATGTTGAGCACGTGAAACTTCACCGTGCCCTCTGCGTGGCCGAGGGCTTCGCTGATGTCGCGGTTGGGTTTAGGTGGCTTTACCGGCTGTGTTGGGTGATGTGTCGCACGTTTTCAGCGGTCTTTGGGTTGAGCTGATCCACCCCTACCCCCCCGGAAAGGGAGGGGTAGGTAACCGCTCACGTCATCTGCCGCTTAACCAATTGGCTAAACAAGCCCGACTGCCCTGCCAGCTCCTCAAAGCTGCCCTGCTGCACCAGGTGCCCCGCCTCCAGTACATAGATGCGATCGGCATGGCGAATGGTGCTGAGGCGGTGAGCAATCACCACCCGCGTCACCTTCAAGCGGTTCAGGCTTTCGATGACGATCGCTTGGGTACGGTTATCCAGAGCGCTGGTAGCTTCATCCATCAGCATGATTTTGGGCTTTACCGCCAAAGCGCGGGCAATCAGCAACCGCTGGCGCTGGCCCCCCGACAGATTGCTGCCCCCCTCGCTCACCACCGTGTGCATCTGCATGGGCATGGCGCGCAGGTCGGCAGCGAGGCCCGCTTTCTCCGCAGCATCCCAGGCCTCATCCAGCGTGATCAGCGCCCCCCCAGACAAATTCTCAAAGATCGACCCCGCGCTGAGGCGACTGGTTTGCAGTACCACCCCACACTGGCGACGCACCGCCACCACATCCAGCCCAGACATCGCCTGCCCGTCGTAGTAGACGCTGCCCGCCTGAGGCGTATCGAACCCCAGCAGCAGCCGCATGGCGGTCGATTTGCCCGAGCCCGATGGCCCCACCAGGGCAATAAATTCTCCCGGTTTAGCCTCAAAACTGACGTTGTCAAGAATCACTGGCCCTTCGTCGCCATAGCGAAACGTGACCCGGTCTACCGAGAGCATGCCCGAGAGCTGACCTGGATCGGCCTTGGTCAGATTTACCTCTGGCTCGGCCTGCAAAATAGGGCTAGCCCGTTGCCACAGGGGCACCACATCCAGCAGATCCACCAGGGTATCGCTGAGGCTGGTGACCCCGGCAACGAAGGTGCCAAAGGCCACCGAAAAGGCCAGGAACGTTCCCGTGGATAGCTCCGCATCGGCACCACCCAGCATTTGGCTAGCCAACCAAAACAGCGCCATGGTGGTGACAATCGGTAGCACTGTGTTGAACACCGTCACCGCATCTTCGAGCTGCTGGGTGCTGAGGGTGAGGCGCAACTGCTGGCTATAGCGCTGGCCCCAGACGGCAAAGGCCCGCTCCTCGGCTCCAGCCATGCGCAGCTTAGAAATACCGTTGATCAGCTGCACCACCAGACCGTAGAGTTGGCCCTGAATTTCCAATAGAGGACGGTACCGACGCACCAGCACCAGTCCAGAGGCCACGGTCACCGCCATCACTACTAAGCCAACAACCAGCGCCACCCCAGCCAGCAACGGGCTGTAGTAGATCAACAAACCCAGGTTCAGCAGCGAGAAAGTCCCGGCAAACAGCCCTTGCAGGGCAGAGCCGCTGAGCTTGCGGCGGATGGTTGAGATACTCGACACCCGTGAGACCAGGTCACCCGTGGGGTATTGGCGAAAGAAGCCGGTCTTGAGCTTTAACAGTCGATCCCACACGGCGGCTTGCAGATGGGCATCGGCCCCAGTTTCGACCCGCAGGGTAGCGATCGCCTGCGCCAGTTGAAAGCTCGCCGCCCCAAAAGCCGCGGCCAGCAGGCCTAACCCAATTTGCCAGAGCAGAGCGCGATCGCCGTAGGGCACCACCGTATCGACCAGCACCGCCGTCGCCTGGGGCACCACCATGCCGATCAGCGTAGCGGCAATACCCGTGAGGCCAATTATCAGCCAGTCGCGCCCCTGACCGCGAAAGGCAAACCGCAGCAGGGAGAGGGCGTTGAGATTGTCGGTGGGCAGGGGCCGGTAAAAGACGAAGGCAACGGGGTCGAGGTGGGCAGCGAGTGTGGGGGTGAGGAAGAGGTGATGGAGTGGTGGGGAGGTGGGGGAGTTGAGGGAGGGGGCGAATCCAACCGGCGCATAAATCTCGTAGCGAGGGCCAGCCATGGGAAGTAGTGCAACCGGCGATCGCCCCTCTTTTGTATAGGCCACCAGCGGGCCGCAGTCTTGTAGCCACCAGTCACCCCGCAGCAGCACTCGACGCAGGCGCAGTTGAGATGCACGGGCGATCGCATCCAAAGGCTGCTTCATTCGCGCCCCATGCTCCGATGCCGCAGGGGGTTGAATAGTCACCCCTAAGGCTTTGCCTACAGCCCCGGCCACCGCTAGCAAAGGAGATTCTGTAGAGTCAATCTCATCGCTTTCGAGCACGCCCGCCAGGCTGTGGACAACGTTTTCAGTCACGCTCTGATTGAGCTGCTGCCGGTGTTGAAACCGCCTCAGGCTGAGGCGCTGCTGGCGGGCATCGATCTGCTCGATGGTGCCAAAGCTGTAGCGGTGCAACTGGGCCACGCCCCGAATCAGCACCTTGCGGCTGGTGACTTCGGTGGTGGGGCGAGCAAAAAACTCAATGTGATCCTGAGCCTGCATGTAGGTGCCCTGGCCCAGGGGAAAGCAGCCCAGCTCAGCGGTGAGGGGGAAGGCGGGGTTGCCCATCCAGGTGGCGGTGCCCTGTTGCATGCGAATCCACAGCACCTCGGCGGCGGGGCGGCAGACCTGGCCTCGCGTTAGCGAGATGTAGTGAATTTCCGGCACCCGACCAGTTTGAGCGGGTTTCGGAAAGCCATCGATAGTGCCCCAGTGGTGAATCCAGGGGTCGAGCAGGGCTTTGAGTTGGGGGGTGGGGCAGTCGGTGGCGTCGATTTCGCTCACGCTCAGGGACAGGGGAGCAATTTCGGCGGGTTCAACGGCGATCGCCATCAGACCCAGGTGAGTGACAGGGCATATGTTAGCGGCAAAGAGGGCTTCCCCAGCAGGGACGCTGAAAAGAAAGCGTCGCTTGCCGCTAGGTTGGCCATTGGCAAAAGGCACAGCGAAGAGGGCGACATGGCCCGATTTCACCTGCCAAAGCTGGGTAGGATCGGTCAGCAGCAGCGGCTGGTTGGCGGTAATGGTGTGTGGGGCGGCGAGGATGGGGAGGAGCATAGGAAAGTGAGGAAAGCATAGGAGAGCGAAAATAGTTATTGAAGCAGCGCAGCCCCAAAGGTGGCATTGAAACGACGACACCAAATAACAACTGATCGGTAGTCATCTAAGTTGACATCGGTTGAAATGGCATAACGTTGGGCACCGCTAAAAGATTCAAGCTCCGCCAAGACAACGTACTCTCCTTCTTGCAGCGGGAAAGCCGGTGACTCCGTTGAGCTAATCACATCCTCTGACCGATGCAGAACTACGACTAAATCAGGCCCCATCGGGGACGTTTGAAAGGTTTCGTCTAGTTCTAAAACAAATTGACCACCACTGTTAATGAGTCTGGCCACTCCAGATGTGTCATGCTCCCCAGAAACAAAGTTGCCCGACTTAATGACACCTAACTTTGATGCATTTGCCGCTGCCTTTGATTCTGGAGTGTTAATAGTCTCTTCAGAGTCACCGGTAGCACCGGCTGCCTCAGCTGCACCGTCTTCGGATGCAGTAATCGCCGTTGAGTTATCCTTGACTGCCTCAGATTGACTAGGCACACAGGCCACCATTAGGGAAATGGAAAGGCTTAGCAGTAGAAACCGCTTTAATTGCATGATGCCCTCGGATAGGGTTACGAGCTTGAAGACACTATAAAAAGCCTGTTTGAGACGACCCTGAGAACGGTTAGAGACAATGCTGAACTAGGCAACCGTAGCCCTGGGAACTTTTCAGTGCGCGAGTTAGGCTAGAAAATCCCCAATCAGGAGAAGTAGGGATGGGTCTGCATTTACCCTCCCTCGCTCTGAATTAGCTTTCGGTACAGGCCCTCCTCCTCCCACAGCGACTCGTGGGTGCCGCGCTGCACGACCTTACCCTGGTCAAAAACCAAAATTTCGTCGCAGTCGCGGATGGTGCTGAGGCGATGGGCGACGATGACGCAGGTGCAGCCGCGTCGCCGCAGGTTTTGATCAATGATTTGCTCGGTTTCGGTATCGAGGGCGCTGGTGGCTTCATCCAAAATCAAAATCGATGGGTTACCTACCAGGGCGCGGGCAATTTCGAGGCGCTGACGCTGGCCACCACTGAGGTTGGCGGCTCCTTCCAGCAGTGACGCGCTAAAGCCGTAAGGCAGGGCCAGAATGGCGTCTTCGATCGCAGCATCCTGAGCCGCGCGACGCAGATCGACTTCGGGGATGGTGGTGTCCCACAGGGTGAGGTTGTCGCGGATGGTGCCCTCAAAAATCAGAATGTCTTGCTCGACCACGGCGATAGAGTTAGTCAGCACTGCGCGGGGAATCTGGGAGCGGCAAACATCGTCAAAACAGATTTTTCCTGATCTCGGCTCGTATAGCCCGGCCATAACTTTTGCCACCGTCGATTTTCCAGAGCCACTGCCCCCCACTAGCGCTACTCGCTGCCCTGGCTGAATTGACAGACTGAGCCCTTCAATCAGCGGTGGCTCTAGGGGATGGTAGCCAAAAGCAAGTTCGTGGAGGGTAATAGAGCCGGTGAGACGGTGGGGGAGGGGAGATGGGGATGATGAGGGAGATGAGGGAGTTAGAAAATCGGGGTCTTTCTGCCTTCTGTCTTCCTTATCTCCCCATCCCCTCATTTCCTCATCATCCAAGATCTGCTGATCCACAGAGTTTCCCAATACGTCATCGAGCCTAGTCAAATTCCCTTGCAGGGTTTGCAAAGTGCTGGCGAATCGCACGAGGGCGTTGACGGGGCGCTGAAAACTGACCATAAGGAGTTGGAAGGCAACCAGCATGCCGATAGTGAGGTCGCCGTTGATGACGCGCCAGCCACCGACTACCAGCAGGGCCAGGCTGGTCAGCGCCGAGAGCAGGCTGGGCAAAATGCCGAGGGTTTGGTTGGTGAGGCCGAGGTCTTGCTGAGCGTTGATAGATTTGGCGTAGTACCCAGCCCAGCGGGCGAAGAAGTCAGATTCTAGGCCAGAGGCTTTGAGGGTTTCCATAGTTTGCAGACCGGCAATCGCCACCCCTGCCGCCTTGCCTGTTTCCTGGGACAGTCGCAAAGTAGCATTCACTCGCTCCCTGGCAATCCACTGCAAGGTGGCGACGTTAATGGCAGCAAAGCCAACGGCGATCGCCGTCAGCAGCAGGTCATACTGAGCCATCGCCAGAGCGTAAAACAGCACCAACGCCAGGCTGATCAAGGTGCTGATGAGTCGTCCCGACAGCACCGTGGCCACTTCATCGTTGAGGCGAATGCGGCTGGCGATTTCTCCGGCAAACCGCTGAGCATAGAAGCCCACGGGCAGACGCAGCACGTGCCAGACAAAGCGACTGGTCATGCCCACGGCGAGTTTGATTTGCAGCGATCGCAGATACCGGAGCTGCAACGCCGTCACCCACCCCTGCACCACCGCCGTCAGCAATAGTCCTATCAATAAATAGGGCAGCCACTCAAACCGCCCTTCTAACAAAACAGAATCGACAAAAATGCGGCTGAGGGCAGGCAGCACCAGGGCGGGCAATACGAGAAATAATCCAGCAATCAGCGCCAGCAGCAAGATGCCCCAGGAGCGGTGGAGCCGCTGCCAGAGCGATCGCACCATACTTGGCCTGCGCCCCCCTTTTTCAAATTCTGGCCCAGGGATAAAGGTAAGGGCGATCCCTGTATAGCCCTCGTCAAACTCGGCGGCGGTGACCCGACGGGGGCCAGCGGCCGGGTCGTTGAGGTAGATCCACCGTGCATCTTGGCCTTCGACCACTAGAAAGTGGTTGAAGTGCCAGAACACAATAAAGGGTGGCTCCAGCTCCAACGCCCGCTCCAGGCTTTTCTTAAAGCCTTTGGCCTCCATACCGTAGCTGCGGGCTGCCTTGAGAACGCTGGCAGCGGTCACCCCATCGCGCGATACGCCACAGACCTGGCGCAGTTTGGCCAGGGGCACAATTTTGCCGTAGTAGCCCAGCACTTTGCCCAGGGCTGCCGCCCCGCATTCCACTGCCTCCATTTGCAGCACGGTAGGAGTTTTGACCCGTTTGGGGCGGGGCTTGGTGGGGGGAATCAGGAAGATCATCGTCAACAGGGCTGGTTAGTGAACGTCAGTTGGAATTGAAGGGAGGTTGAAAGGCTAGAAAGTTTGAGGGTTCGAGGATCGGAAGGTGCGAGCTTTAAAAGGTTGGGTAGGGTGGAAGGGTTACAAGGTTGATGAGTTAGAACGTTCAAGCCTATCAACCTCCCTTCAATCCCACCCCGGTCCAACCCTGTCACCTGTCCAATGCCAAGTTTCAGAACCTGTCTAAAAATGGCAACACAAAGACAATCGGTGGCTTTTGGGCCAGGGTAATGCGCCCTTCTACCGCCACCCCCGGCGCGATGGTGTTGGGCGGCATCGCCTGCACCATGGGGGCTAGGTGAACCAACACCTCAAGTCCGCCAGCATAGGGATCTTCACCCCGGCGCGCCTGACTCACGGTGAAGGTGCTAGGCTCAACCACTTCGGCCACCTCGGCAGCGATGCCCGGCTCGTTATAGACCACCAGGGTTTCGGGTAACAATACTACCGGCATGCCCGCCCGAAGCTGCCCTCGATACTGGTTGTCGAAAATCAGCAGGGCCACCAGCTGCTGCGAATCGTCGGATTGCACCAGCAGCCCTCTGCCGTGGGTGGTGACGGGCACCCGCCCAAAGATGCTCCAGAGCAGGCCTAGGCCCAGCAGCACCCCGAGGGTACCCAGGGGCAGCCAGGTCTTGAGAGTGACTAGCTTCATCAACTCATCCAACCGCTCCGGGGAAGACAGCCGCTCTAAAGATGCTTGCCGAAATAGGCTCTCTCGCTCAGCCACGATGGTTTACCCCCAGTTGAGACAGCATCCAGCCAAACTTTTTAGCCCCTTCAGAAACCTGTTGTAGGTCGGCCATATCCAGTTCGGCATCATCCATCGCCAGACCGGGTGTCACACCGGGTACGGTGGGCTCGACCAGGCACATGCTTACAGTCTGCAACCGCGCCATGATCTGCATAGCGATCACTCGGTAGAAGCGGGAGGCAAAACTGTCATCGACCTGAAGCTTGGTGGCTAGGGTTTGGCGCGGCACGGCAAAGACCAGGCATTCCGTAAGCGATCGCACCGTTACCGGCAAGGGTCGATAGTCTAAAAAAGCCATCATCCCTGGCATGCTGCCCTGGGAAAATGTGGCGCAGGCAGACTGATCGCCAGCACTATTTGTCAGGCCTAAAAAGCACAGAGCCAGTAGGTTGACGCTAGCTGGAAGGGCCGACACCGCCATCTGCCCATCCAGCAAGATGTATAGCGCCTCTACCGGACGGGCCGCCGGCAAAAGTACCCGGTCTGCCGGCACAGTCTCAACTTGGCCAAAGGCGGTGACCCAGTCGATGTCGCTGTCGCGCAGTTCACCAAACACGGTCAATACGTCGTTGTCCGATTGCTTGCCCCACAAACGGATGCGATCGGGGCGCTCAAGAATACGGCGCAGGCGATCGGAGAGCAAAAGGGCGATCGCATGGTAAAAATGAGCGGCAAAGGCAATATCTTCCGCAAGCTTTGCCGTGACCTGGGCGATGGGCAGCGACAAAATCAGCGTCGGCTTGAGCGCCTTTACCGACGTTCTGCTGGGGGCATCGAGCAGGGGGCCAATACCCACCATATTGCCTTGGCTCAGTTCGTCGATTAGCACGGCTTCGTCTACAGTCGAACCTGGGATGGCAAAGCTTTCGCCCACGGTGCCGTCAATGACTAAAGAAATGCGCTCGGCAGCGATAGAAGAATGCAGCAGATTTTGGCCTGCCGCTAGAGTTTGGCGATCGCCGCAGGCAATCATCCAATCCAAATCAGCATTACTTAAGACGCGCAGCAGTGTGTCTGTCATCAAGCCTGTAAGCGCAGCATCCTTATCCTAAAAGCCCTTCGCAGATAAAGCGTTCATTTGCAAAAATAAAAGATTTTATCCAACAGACCCTGCATAGGGTCTAGCCTTTTTGATCTCAAGGATACATTTTTGACTGAAGTTGCCTAAGCGTCTGTAAACAGAATCGAAAAAACGGAAGAATGTACAGTCTGGCTGCCCAGAGAGTTAAGCACTTTAGCGCAAATACCCCAATCTACAGAGCTTTTCAGCAGAGATTAAAAAATGCTTTAGGCAATGTCTGATTTTTTCAGGCAGACAAACAGCGACGCTGCTCTTAAGGTAAGGATGTAACTCGATTGAGAGAACTTTCCAATGATTGAAGATACTGTAAAAGCTGCTACAGAAGATGATTCACTGTCTGACGAACAACTCAAAGAAGTGTCGGGCGGCGTTGATTTCGAGCAACTCCGTCAGGAAAATCTAGACAAAGACGCATCTCGTCTAGACGAAATTCGTCGCGACAACCTAGAAAAAGACTAGATCAGACGTCTACATAAAACTCACTCTCTACGAGTTAGTATCTGTAAATACTTGACTTAGAAAAACCTTTGCTTTAGCCAGCAAAGGTTTTTTACTGCTATTTTGAGTAAAATAAATTGAACCCACGTTCAAAAAGTAAAGTTTTTGTCTTTAGGAAAACTATGGATCCCGAGCTGGAATTGGTATAAGGCAAGCACAGGGCTATTTTCATGAACAATAGATATTCGTTTATTGGCGGTACCCAGGGGGACTGGCGAGTGACGGCGATGCGACCTGTGATTGGGGCGGGGCTAGATATTGTGGAACGATTAGATATTGTCAATACTGCCCTGACAGAGGTACTGGCAGACAGTGCATGGGTACTGCAAAGCTTTGTCAGTAATGTGCGCTATGCCAACCGCGAAGAAATTACCATGCTGCGATCAGTACAGCCTAGCCTAAATCGCTTAGAGGCATTAGTGGCGGTGCTAATTCCCATCAAAAAGAATGCCCAGTGGTGGGATATGGCCCAGGACGAGCGGCGCGCTATTTTTGAAGAACAGTCTCACCATACCGCTGTAGGAATGAAGTATTTGCCAGAGGTGGCCCGGCAGCTGCACCACTGCCGTGATTTGGGCGAACCCTTTGACTTTCTCACATGGTTTGAGTTTGCGCCAGAGCATACCCAAGCCTTTGATGAACTGCTGCTGCGCATGCGCGACACCAAGGAATGGAACTACGTGGAACGCGAGGTCGAGGTGTGGCTCCACAGAGCGCTAGAACGAGGTTTGTAAAGTAGCGCTTTTCAATAACTCTAGGCAGAGGAGAGTTTTTGTGAGTAGGTACAAGCATCCTTGAAAACAGATTAATGGACCCCATGAGTGTCTGAAAACCTTTCTCCAAGTGGGGAATCAGAAAACCCCCTAGCCAAGGTAGTAGCAGATTTGAACTCACACAAGGCAACAGAATTGTATGGTGTGCTGCTCCAGCGATATTGTTGTAACGACTGTGGCAAGTAATTTAATGAGCGCATCGACACCCTGATAGCGCACCTCCGAGCCCCCAGTTCAGTAGTAGCCACAGCGTTAACTAGCCTCACCAAAGGGATGGGAACGCGGGCGGCGGGTCGCACCTTCGGTAGATCGCATTCAATAATTCTGCGCTGGGAAAAGGGCCTAGCGAATTAGATTAACCAGTGGTTAACCTCGGCCCCAGCAGATCGAGAGGTGACGCTAGAAGGGGATGAAGCGTACACTCGCGTCGGTGAGAACCATCTCCAGAACCTTTCCGAACCCTAAGAACCTTAGTAACCTTAGTTCGGAAAGGTTTTCCGCCAGCTCAGAAGGCTAGACGAGCCACTTTATTGAACGCAAAAGCGCCATTGGACCGTTGCCAAAGCGGTTAAAAAGACAAACGAATTATTTGAATAAGGCAGCGCCGAGGTTTGGTAATGCTTGGCAGTAAGCGCAGTAAGCTCGTTTCATCCGTTGGTTCACACATAGTGAACGCCGTTATGGCAAAGCCTTGTGGCGGTTGGCTAGGGTCTACCTCAAATCAGACCTCACTAAGGACTGGGCAAACAGACAACCCTAGCAATGGCGATGGAATACTGTGACCAGCCCATCTCAACCTATGAGCTATTGACGACACATGGTTTCAGTTCATCACCTGTTAAGAGACTAGTACCGTAGCAATACCGTACTTCTTCCCTGTAACTGAGTCCTTCTTTGCCAGCGACCGCTTCAGATCCACCAAGCAAAAGCCGTAGGCGGGCAGAAATCGAGCGCGCCCAAACTCATCAATCACCGGATCAACAACATATTGGCATAGGGATTCCAAGGCGGGAATCGTTTCGCCAGGGTTACTAGGGTATGGGTCGATGTGGTCGGCGTATTTGCGGTAAGGCCGAGTGCAGGTACAGAACTCGTCTAGCGTTAGATATCGCCCAGAAGTTGCGTGGTCATTAAACAGTTGCCTCCTCGACCTGGTTCGTTAGCTCCAAGGCTAGAGTAATAATGTTTCAGACACCCATAATCTGGGAAAAGTTGAACTCTGAGATCCTTAATATATAAGGCTTCCAGGAATTGTCTAACCGTTTTTTCAAAAAAACTGATTGGAATTTTTCGATTATAATGAAAATTGTTATACCTTTTTATTTCCCTTACCCTGGGGTACGACGGTACAACAGGCGTTTCACGCTTCAAAATTGTTCAACCGTATTTTTAGTCGACATAACAGAGAGCCCAGGGTGCTTGAAGAACCCTGGGCTCTGCTTTTGCAGAGAGTACTGCTATGGTCAGCACGACCCCGACATCCCAGCCCATCGCCACTGATCAATGGGTATCGATCCAGTGGGCTGAGTATCTTCAGATCCTTAAAGAGCCAGCCTTAGAAGAGGCTCGTTGCTATTTTGATTCAGGCTACATGAGGCTAGAAATGGCACCATTGGAGGCGCTGCATGGGAGAGAGAATTCGATTATTTCTACCCTAGTGGTGCTATTTGCCACCCTCAGGGGTATGCGGATGGTTGAGTTGACCAACACCACCTTTCGCAAAGCTGGTTTGCAAGATGCCCAGCCCGATATTGCTTTTTATATAGGACAGTCTTTTACG